>NZ_DALYOQ010000053.1:0-31207 GCF_031974595.1 Pantoea sp. CTOTU46764
GCGCTTTCTGAGCAGCTGGTTTTTTGTGGTGAGCCATTTTGTGTTTAACTGGCGCAGCAGTTGTGGTTGCAGCAGCGGCTGGAGCAGCAGTTGTTTCAGCAGCGAAAGCAACAGAAGACATACCCATAGCAGCGGCGATCACCAGTGCAAATAATTTTTTCATTGCAAAATCCTCGAACTATTTTTTCATGTGTAGCCCACTGCGGGGCCGGTGAAAACACTATATGAAAAACAATTCAGGCTTTCCGTGAGGCATTGGTATCGGCGTGTAACGGATTGTACAAAGCGGGGAAAAGGAAGTGAAAAGGGCGGCCGCATGGGCCGCCGCGCAGTTTACTCAGTCAGATAACGTTGTTCAAGGTGCTGACGGAAATAGTGCGGATTCAGCGCTTCGCCGGTGGCATTGATCAGCAGCTGCTGCGTCGGGAAACGGCTACCGTGCTGCCAGATGTTCTGCTGTAACCAGTCAAACACCGGCTGCAAATCACCTTGTTGGATCAGCGTCTCGACCTGCGGAATCGCACGCTTAACCGCCTGGAACAGCTGGGCCGCGTACATCGCGCCTAAGGTGTAGGTTGGGAAATAGCCAAACGCGCCGTCGGTCCAGTGAATATCCTGCATGCAGCCGTCGCGATAATTACCGCGCGTATCAATGCCCAAGGATTGCTGCATCTTCTCGTCCCACAGCGCCGGGATATCATCCACTTCAATCTCGCCCTCAATCAGCGCGCGCTCGATCTCGTAACGTAAAATTACGTGCGCCGGATAGCTCAACTCATCGGCGTCGACGCGAATAAAGCCCGGCTTCACGCGCTGCGTCTGACGGATGAAATTGTTTAACGCCAGCGCAGGCTGATCGCCCATCAGCGCCACCACCTGCGGATGTATATGCTGCAGGAAGGCTTTACTGCGCCCCAGCTGCATCTCCATAAATAGGCTTTGAGATTCATGAATCGCGGTAGAACGCGCCTGCGCCACCGGCTGACCGCGCCACTGTTTTGGCAAATTCTGCTCGTAACGCGCATGGCCGGTTTCATGAATCACGCCCATCATGGCGCTGAGGAAGTCGTTCTCGTTGTAACGCGTGGTAATGCGCACATCTTCCGGCACGCCGCCACAGAATGGATGCGCACTCACATCTAACCGGCCGTGATTGAAATCGAAGCCCAGCGTTTTCATCACGCTCAGGCCGAGCTGCTTCTGTGATTCGATAGCAAACGGACCCACCGGCTGCGCGATCGGCGTTTGCTGCTGCTTCGCCACGGCTTGTTGCAATAGGTCGGGCAGCCAGCTTTTCAAATCGCCAAAGGTTTGGTCCAATTGGGCGCTGGTCATGCCGGGTTCGAATACATCCAGCAACGCATCGTAACGCGAAACGCCGAGCGCATCGGCACGCAGCTGCGCCTCTTCACGGCTCAGCTTCACCACTTCTTTCAGATTGGCGGAGAAACCTTGCCAGTCATTTGCCGGACGCTGCTGACGCCAGGCGTGTTCACAGCGCGAACCGGCCAGCGACTTGGCTTCCACCAGCGAGGCGGGCAGCAGCGTGGCTTGCTGCCAGGCGCGCTGCATCTCGCTCAGGTTAACCTGTTCGACATCATTCAGAGATTCCTGCTGCGCGGCATCAAACAGCCCGCCGAGGCGTTTATCAGTCAGCACTTCGTGCATGAACACGCTCAGTTCGGCCATCGCTTCACCGCGTGCCTGGCTGCCGCCCGGCGGCATGGTGGTTTGCATATCGACACCGGCAATGGCGCCTAAATGGCCAAAGCGGGAGAGACGCTGAAAAGTGCGGCTAAGTTCTTGATAAGCTGAAGTCACGTATAAAGCTCCTTATGACGGTAAGCGTGGCGCAATGTCCCGCAAGGGTAGATCAACCGGCCAGCAAAAGCGAACGCTGGCACCGCCGAGCGGGCTGCTCTCAATCGAGACATTTCCCTGCATCGCCAGCGCAATAGAATGCACGATCGCCAGACCCAAACCACAGCCGCCGGTGGCGCGATCGCGGCTCGGATCGAGGCGGACAAAAGGTTCAAACACGCGAGCGCGCTCTTCCTGCGGAATGCCCGGACCGTCGTCTTCCACCTGCAAACAGCCCAGCGCGCCATCAAACCATAAGCTGACGCGCAAACGCTGTTGCGCATAGCGCAGGGCGTTATTCACCAGGTTATCCAGCACGCGCTCCATCAGGCGCGTATCGGCGCTGCCGACGTTCTCCAGCTGCGGGATATCCAGCGCAATCTGCGTCTGCGGGTTCATGGTTTGCACATCTTCGATATGCACACGCAGCCATTGCGCCAGATCAAAAGATTGCAGATGGAGATCAACGCGTGGGCGATCGAGGCGCGCATACGTCAGCAACTCCTCAATCAAACTCTCCAGCTGACCCACATCGCGGTTTAGCGCGGCGGATTCCGCATCCGTGAGGTTATCGCTCATCTCCAGCCGATAACGCAGCCGCACCAGCGGCGTTCGCAACTCGTGCGCGATGCCGTCAATCAGCTGTTTCTTACTGGCAACCAGCGTGTTGATGTTCTCCGCCATCTGATTAAACGCCACGCCAAGACTGTGCAGGCTGGAGGTGCTTTCAAAATGAGTGCGCACGTCGAGTTCGCCGCGACCAAAACGTTCGGCGGCTTTCTCCAGCCGCTGCATCTCTTGCCAGTGTGGACGCAGCCAGATAAATACCGGCAGCGCCAGCGACATACCAATAAACGCCAGCAGCGCGATATCCAAAATGCGCATCTGGTGCAGATAGAAAAGGTAAGGGATTGGACCAACGGAAAGCACGTAATGGCTGCGCGGAATGTGCTGTAAGAAGGTGTACTGATCGTCAATCGCCACAATTTCGCCGGCGCGCAGGCGCTTCATGTCGGCATCACCCAGCTGATATTTGCTCATCGGCTCAATATTCAGATCAAACGACAGATCGAGATCGAGGCTGCGAATGGTTTTACTCCAGTCGCGCGGCGGGATCTCGCGCAGTTCGCTGCGCATCAAAAACAGCGAACTGGCCATCAAATCGTTCATCGACTGGCGTCCGGCGCGTTCGGCGGTGAATTTGTACACCAGCCCAACCAGCAACGTCATCACCAGAAAACAGACGAACAGCAGCAAATAGAACTGAATAAAGAGCTTTCTCATGCGGTACGGGTATCCCAGGCCTGCGGCGCGAACAGATAGCCTTTGTTGCGGATGGTTTTGATGCGGAAAGGCTCGGTGGCGCTGTCGTAGAGTTTTTTACGCAGACGAGAAATCGCCACATCAATGCTGCGATCCATGCCATCGTAGGTGACGCCGCGCAGGGTTTTCAGCAGCGCATCGCGATTAAGGATTTGCCCGGCATGATTCGCCAGCTCCCACAGCAGATCGAAATCGGCGGTGGACAGTACAATATTCTCCTCAAACAGCGTCACCTGACGATTGAGCGAGTCGATGGTCAGTGAACCGAAACGCAACACGCGCTGCGAGCTTTGAATAGCGGGCGTCACTTCCGGCTGACCGACGTGCGCCTGGCGCAGATGCAAACGCAGGCGCGCCAGCAACACCGCTGGCGGCGTGGTTTTAAGGATGTAATCGTTAGCGCCCATTTCCAGTGACAGAATATGGTTCATGTCGCTGTCGAGTGAGGTGAGCAAGACAATCGGACCTTGCCAGCTGGCACGCAGATCGCGGCACAATGTCATGCCATCCTTGCCGGGTAACATGATATCCAGCATCACTAAATCGGGATCGTGCAGGGCGATGGTGGCTTCGGCGCGGTCACCGCGCGTTTCAACAATAACTTCAATATCGTGGCGGCCAAGGTAAGCGGCGATCAATTCGCCTACTTCTGGCTCATCTTCCACATAGACGATTTTGTTCATAATTCACTGTGACGGATGAGAATGCCAGCAGCATAGCTTTTCCTGGTCCTGAGCTCTACGTTACCGCACGAAATATCCCTGCGTTACTGGTATGTATACCGTGAAATGTGCCATCATTAGCGGCGCGTTGTAGCGCAAGGTTCGGAACCGTAACGAAAAACAGGAGGAGTGCGAGAGTGTCTGATAAAGAGCTGGCTTCAGCCGGATACAGTGATCGCATCTGCTTCAATTACAGTGATTTTCTCTCCGCTTCCTGCAAAAAACGCTGGAGTTTTGTCGATGCCATTTATGGCGTGATGCCTATTTTTGGCATGGTGACGCGTAAATCGGCGCATAACCTTCAGGCCAGCGACGATCATCTCAAAGAATTAGCATTACAAATCATTTCAACCCAGGTGAGCGACGAGATTAATATCGCGCGCCTCATCACGTTGGCCGAGCAACAGCACATCAGTCGCTTTGATATTCAGCTGCCATATCCGCTGTCAGCCGAGCAGCTTGACGCTATTCATCAGGAATACCGTAAGCCGCTCAATCTGACACAGCAGGATGAGCTGCTGTGCGTTTCCATTCCCGTCCAGCCGCACTAATTCATTAGCTGCCACAAGGCTGGCAGTGACGCCGCAATCAACAACACAATCGCGATGCGCTCCAGCTGTGACAACATCTTATCGCCACGGCCGCCGCGTCGTGCGTACAGGAACAGCAGCAATCCAGGCGCATAAAGCACCACTGAAAGCAGCAGATGCAAGGGACCGGACGCATACAGCAGCCAAATGCCATACGCGCTGGCGCCGATGCCGGTAAACATCGCCCAGGGTTTGTTCTGCCCGCGCACCACCTTAATCAGATACAGACCAACCAGCAGATAGGGCACCAAAATCATTTCTGAGGCGATGGTCAGCAGCGTGTTGTAATCCGCGCCGGTCAAGGCGATCAAGATCAGGCAAACCTGTACGCTGCCGTTGGTCAGCCACAACGAGGCCGAGGGGGAGTTGTGGCGATTCTGGCGCGCAATGCTGCGTGGGAAGGCACCTTGTTGCGCAGCGAGGAACGGCACTTCAGCAGCCATAATTGTCCAGCTCAGATAGGCGCCGCACACCGAAATAATCAACCCAACCGCAATCACCGCATCGCCCCAATGACCCAGCAGATGCTTCATCAAACCGGCCATGGAAGGATTGCGTATCTGCGCCAGTTCGGCACGCGGAATCACGCCTAACGACAGCAGCGTAACCAGCAAATAGACCAGCAGCGCGGCCAGCACCGCCATCAGCGTGGCGCGTCCGACATCTTGCTTATTTCGCGCACGCGCAGAAACCACCACCGCGCCTTCGACACCAATAAACACCCACAAGGTGATCAGCATGGTTTGCTTCACCTGCTGCCACAGCGGCTGACCGAGCTCGACACCGCTGAAATCAAAGCGGAAGCGATCGTAGTTGAACGCCAGCAGCGCCAGCACCACAAACAGCAGTAGCGGCACCAGCTTGCCGAGCGTCGCCAGCAAATTAATACTGGCCGCCGTTTGCACGCCGCGCAGCACCAGACAATGCACCAGCCACAGCAGCACTGACGCGCCGAGCATCGCCTGCCACGTATTGCCATCGCCAAACACCACGCGATCCGGCGTGTCGGTAAAGAAGCTCAGCGCCGAGAAGACAATCACCAGATAAGAGACGTTGGCGATTACCGCACAAAGCCAATATCCCCACGCCGAGCAGAAGCCCATCAGCTCACCAAAGCCGGCGCGCGCATAGGTAAAGATACCGCCATCCAACTCGGGTTTAAGCCGCGTCAGTAATAGCATGGCAAGCGACAGGAAGATGATGCCAACGCCGGTGATCAGCCAGCCGATCAGCAGCGCCGCCGGGCCGGCAACTGCCGCCATGTTTTGCGGCAGGCTGAACACGCCAGCGCCCAGCATTGAGCTGAGTACCAACGCGGTGAGCGCACTAAGACCTAATTTTTTATCCAAAACGCCCATCCTAAGCAGCAGAGTATGCTGGGTGGTGACGATTCCGCTGGAGTCTCACGCGGCAGTTAGCCAACTTTGAAACGGAATCCCCTAAAAACAGGCGGCAGATTTTACGGAGTGCAAAGGGGGAAGGCAATGCAAGACTATGCAAATCTGCGCACAGATTATGCAGTCAGTATGAAGGAGATTTTGGAAAGGGCGACGGACGCCGCCCTTAATCGGAATTACTTGAACAGATCGGCAGTGACGGTCAGGTTGCCGCCGCTCTGGTTCTGCCATTGACGCGTGATGTGATAGTACTTAGCGCCTTTTTCTACGGCACGTTTGCCAACCGCTTCAGAGACTTCGGTTGGAGTACCGAAGTGATCGGAGAAAGTGATGGTATCAAACGGTTGCATCTGCGCAGCCGTAATCGCATTCACTTCCTGCACGCTACGGCCATCGGCGGTTTTAACCGTGTAACGTTGGCCAGTTGAGCTCTGGGTTTCGAAGAAACGACCAACGTTACGGCTTGGCGTATCGGAAGAGGCCACGCCAGGAATCGCCACTTTAGTGGCGGCGGCGCCGCCAGCGGCCAGTGCTGCTTTACCGGCTTCAGAATCCGCTGGGATCGAATCAGAGGTGTTCTGAACTTTGCGCTCTGGTGCATCAGCTTTATAGATGTAAGCGGTGACGTACTGGTTGCCGCCGTTGTTGGCATCCACCTGACGCACGATAAAGAAGGATGCCGCGCCTTTATTTTTGGCTGCCTTGGCAATCGCTTCATTAACATCTGGCTGGCTTGAGAAGAAACCATTCACCGATACGGTATCGTACGGCTCAAGGCGATACGCTTCTGCTTTCGGCAACTCTTTCACGCCGGAGAAGGTGCGGTATTTAGTGGAGTCATCTGCTTTTGGTGCGTTGGCTTTATACAAGTCCGCCGTTACGCGCCAGTTACCGCCGTTGCCGTTGGTATCATTGATGCCCTGTACATAGAAAGAGTCAGCGCCTTTCGCATCAGCCTCTTTAGAGATGGCATCAGTTGCATCGCCAATCGCATTGAAACGGCCGCTGATATTAATACGTTCGAATGGTTTCAACGCGGCCGCTTGCTCTGGCGTTAACTCTTTAGCCGCAAACGCATTTGCAGCCAGCAGTGATAACAAGGTTGACGCCAGAATGGTGTTCTTCAGCTTCATAAAAATGATCCTTCGCCTTACGCAAAATGAGTACGAAAACGTGCTGGACTCTTGATGTATAACAGATTAGCCGCTGATTATTGCATGTAATAATCAGCCTGTCTCAGCCAATTTAAGCGCATAACATTGACAATCTCTGCCATTTATTCATCGACCTGTCATTGACTTCTGTTACGGCTCTTTTTTGCACAGATAACCACTTATTCTGGTAACACTTAGTGCCATAATAGTTATCGCATTGTTAAATAAAGGTTTTTAATAATACTTAATTCGACATGACACGATTTTGCGCAGCAGAATATTTTTTAATAAACACTAAATGTAGTGGCAAAACGTGGCATTCAATCTTTGCGTCTGAATATTTGTGTGAATGTCATAACCAGGCGTTATCGCTGTGGATCACTCTTCATATTTTCAGTAGGTTATAAAGACTTTGTTACATTGTGCAATTTGCTCATAAAAAGCTGAAACACTGTTTCGGCTTTTGAGCTTTTTGCCACTTACAGAACCTCATCCTTTAATTGTTGAAAGGAAACAGTATGTTAATTGGGATACCCAAAGAACGGTTAGCCAATGAGTCGCGCGTGGCCGCCACGCCAAAGACCGTTGAGCAGCTGATCAAACTGGGATTTAGCGTCACCGTTGAACAAAGCGCAGGACTTCGCGCCAGCTTTGATGATGAAAGCTTTATCGCCGTCGGCGCCACCATCACCAACACTCACGACGTCTGGCAGTCAGACATCGTGTTAAAAGTGAATGCGCCTGACGATCAGGAGATCGAACTGACGCGCGCCGGTAGCACGCTGGTGAGCTTTATCTGGCCTGCGCAGAATCCAGCGTTGCTGGAGAAACTGGCAGCACGCAACGTCACCGTGATGGCGATGGATTCGGTGCCACGTATTTCACGTGCGCAGGCGCTGGATGCGTTGAGCTCAATGGCGAATATCGCGGGTTATCGTGCCATCGTTGAAGCCGCGCACGAGTTCGGTCGCTTCTTCACCGGTCAAATCACCGCTGCCGGTAAAGTACCGCCAGCCAAAGTGATGGTGATTGGTGCGGGCGTCGCGGGATTAGCAGCCATCGGTGCGGCAGGCAGTTTAGGTGCCATCGTGCGTGCTTTCGATACGCGTCCGGAAGTGAAAGAGCAGGTGCAGAGTATGGGCGCCGAGTTCCTTGAGCTGGACTTCGAAGAAGAAGCAGGCAGTGGCGATGGTTATGCCAAAGTGATGTCTGAAGCCTTTATTAAGGCGGAGATGGAGCTGTTCGCTGCGCAGGCAAAAGACGTCGACATTATTGTCACCACCGCGCTGATCCCAGGCCGTCCGGCACCGAAGCTGATTACTGCCGAGATGGTTGCCAGCATGAAGCCGGGCAGCGTGATCGTCGATCTGGCCGCGCAGACCGGTGGTAACTGCGAATTGACGGTTGCCGATCAGGTGACCTTAACCCCCAACGGCGTGAAGATTATCGGCTACACCGATTTGCCAAGCCGCTTGCCTACGCAATCCTCACAGCTTTACGGTACCAACCTCGTCAACTTGCTGAAACTGTTGTGCAAAGAGAAAAACGGCGAAATCACCGTTGATTTCGAAGACGTGGTTGTGCGTGGCGTGACGGTAATTCGTGATGGCGAAGTGACATGGCCAGCGCCGCCGATTCAGGTTTCCGCCGCGCCAAAAGCGCAACCCGCAGCCCAGCCGCTGCCGAAGGCTGAAGTCAAGCCGGTTGCACCGTGGCGCAAATATCTGCTACTGGCGTTGGCGGTAGTGCTGTTTGCCTGCCTGGCCAACGTGGCGCCAGCGGACTTCCTGTCGCACTTTACCGTCTTCGCGCTCTCTTGCGTGGTCGGCTATTACGTAGTGTGGAACGTGAGTCACGCTTTGCACACGCCTTTGATGGCCGTCACCAACGCCATTTCCGGCATTATTGTGGTGGGTGCGGTGCTGCAGATGGGCCACGGCGGTTGGGTCACGATTCTGTCGTTTATTGCCGTACTGATTGCCAGCATCAATATCTTCGGTGGTTTCACCGTCACCCAGCGCATGCTGAAAATGTTTCGTAAGAATTAAGGGGTAGCAACATGTCTGGCGGATTAGTTACTGCAGCATATATTGTTGCCGCGATTCTGTTTATTTGCAGCCTTGCTGGTCTCTCGAAACACGAGACCTCGAAGCAGGGTAATATTTTTGGCATGAGCGGCATGGCCATTGCGCTGCTGGCCACCATTTTTGGACCGAATACTGGTAACGTTGCCTGGATTTTGGTGGCGATGGTGATTGGTGGTGCGATTGGCTTGCGCCTGGCGAAGAAAGTCGAAATGACCGAAATGCCAGAGCTGGTTGCCATTCTGCACAGCTTTGTCGGTTTGGCAGCGGTGTTAGTGGGTTTCAACAGTTACATCGACCACGCGCCAGGCCTCGCGCCGGTGATGGAAAATATCCATCTGACCGAAGTGTTCCTCGGCATCTTTATCGGTGCGGTGACCTTCACCGGTTCACTGGTGGCATTTGGCAAACTGCGCGGCAAGATCTCCTCTTCAGCGCTGATGCTGCCGCATCGTCATAAGATGAACCTTGCGGCGCTGGTGGTTTCCTTCCTGCTGATGCTGTGGTTCGTGCAAACCGATAGCACTGGCGCGCAGGTGTTTGCGCTGCTGCTGATGACCATCATTGCGCTGGTGTTTGGCTGGCATCTGGTGGCGTCGATCGGCGGTGCGGATATGCCGGTTGTGGTTTCGATGCTGAACTCTTACTCCGGTTGGGCCGCCGCGGCGGCGGGCTTCATGCTGAGTAATGACTTGCTGATTGTTACCGGCGCGCTGGTCGGTTCTTCCGGTGCCATCCTCTCTTACATCATGTGTAAAGCGATGAATCGCTCCTTTATCAGCGTGATCGCCGGTGGTTTTGGTACCGACGTAAGCGTGGGCGGCGAAAGCGATGAAGTCGGCGAGCACCGTGAAATTACGGCGGAAGAAACAGCAGAAATGCTGAAAGCCTCATCTTCTGTGGTGATCACGCCGGGTTATGGCATGGCGGTGGCGCAGGCGCAGTATCCGGTGGCTGAGATTACCGAAAAGCTGCGCGCACGCGGTATTAAAGTTCGCTTTGGTATTCACCCGGTTGCCGGTCGTCTACCGGGCCACATGAACGTGCTGCTGGCGGAAGCGAAAGTACCTTACGATGTGGTGCTGGAAATGGACGAAATTAACGATGACTTCAGCGATACCGATACCGTGTTGGTGATCGGCGCGAATGACACCGTTAACCCAGCCGCACTGGAAGATCCGCGCAGTCCAATCGCTGGCATGCCGGTGCTGGAAGTGTGGAAAGCGCAGAACGTGATTGTGTTTAAACGCTCGATGAGCACCGGATATGCAGGCGTCCAAAATCCGCTGTTCTTTAAAGACAATACGCAGATGCTGTTTGGTGATGCGAAAGCGAGCGTGGAAGGCATTCTGCGCGCGCTGTAAAAAAGCAGGGCGGTGATGTGACTCACCGCCCTGAGTAGATAGTGAAAGGGCGGCCATTGCGAGCCGCCCTTTTTTAATCAATCGTCTTCATCTTCTTCGTCATCGTAATCAATCGGCGATTTGAAATCATCTGGCTTGATCGCCAGTAAATCGCAGCGCAGATGATCGATCACTTGTTCCGCAGTGTTACCCAGAAACGCTGCTGACAAACCGGTACGGCCGATGGTGCCGAGCACCACAATGCCGGCGTCCAGATGCGAAGCGATATCCGGAATCACTTCCTCAGGCAAACCTTTCGCCACATGGGTGAACTCTTCACCGATTGAGAATTTTTGTCGCAGCGCTTTCATCGCCACTAAATGCTGTCCGCGAATCGCGTCGTTGTAGACGCTAGGATCAAAGTCCGGCAGTTCGATAGCAATGTTGATGGGTGTGATGGGATAAGCGCCGACCAAATGCACTTCGGTGTGATTCACCATCTCGGCCAGCAGCGTAGTTTCACGAATCAACTTCTGGTTAAGCTCATCGTGATGCGGCTCTTCGCTGGCGAGATTGACCGCCACCACCGCTTTGCCGCCCTCAGGCCACGCCTGATCTTTCACCATCCACACTGGGCAAGGGCATTTACGCAGCAGGTGCCAATCCGTCGGGGTGAAGATTACTGCTTCCAGGCGATCGTGCTGGTGTGCCATTTTCAGCACTAAATCATGCTGATGCGCCATAATTTCCTGAATGATGGCTTCATACGGACGGTTATGCCAAACCACTTTGATTTCAATTTCAACGCCAGCCTCAATATATGCCTGGGCCTGTTGGCGAATCCATTCGGTACGTTGGCTGATCACCCCTTTGCGCATATTGGAGCGCTCATCGGGCGACAGCAGCGTGGTCATTTCATATGAGAAGTCGTAAATAGGCAGGAAAGCTTTGATTTTTCCGCCGATACGTTGATTGAGATAAACCGCACGACGCAGCGCGGGCTGATCGTCCTGCTGGGCATCAATAGCCACCAGAATATTTTGGTACCGGGACATAGGCCGATCTCCTAAAACCAAAGCAAGTTGGATTAAAGATAGCCTAAGTTTGGACAGGGCAGAAGCGGAAAAGTTGTTGCCGGATCAATAAAATAACTTTTATTAACCCGGCACAAAATCACGCGGCTTGTTCGGTCTGGCCAGCTAATTCTGCCAGCAAAGCGTGGTTCTCGATGGTGATATATTTGCCTTTAACCGCCAGCATGCCACTTTTCTGGAAGCGACCCAGCAAACGGCTGATGGTTTCTACGGTTAGTCCCAAATAGTTACCAATATCGCCGCGCGTCATGGTCAGACGGAATTCACGCTGTGAGAAACCGCGCTGGCCGAAACGGCGCGACAGATTCCAGACAAACGCCGCCAGACGCTCTTCGGCATTTTTCTTCGACAGCAGCAGAATCATATCCTGATCGCCTTTGATTTCACCGCTCATCAAACGCATCATCTGCTGACGTAGCGCTGGCATTTTACCGGAGAGATCGTCGAGGGTTTCAAACGGGATTTCGCACACCATTGCGGTTTCCAGCGCTTGCGCAAAGCTTGGATGTTTTGCACCGACAATGGCGTCAAAACCGACCAAATCGCCTGCCAGATGGAAACCAGTAATTTGCTCGTCGCCTTGTTCAGTGATGGTGTAGCTTTTGATGGTGCCGGAGCGGATTGCGTAGAGCGATTTCAGTTCATCACCGGCTTTGAACAGCGTCTGGCCTTTTTGAATCGGCTTTTTGCGCTCAATGATGTTATCCAGCTGATCCAGTTCGTGCTCGTTCAGCGTGAAGGGAATACACAATTGACTGATACTGCAATCCTGACAATGGATGGCACAACCGCCAGACTGAATACGTCGAATGCTGCGTTTTTCCTGGATCATATAGTTACGCTCGATGATTATTGACTGCGGTCAATTTTAACATTTTTCGAAGCGAAGGGAACTCATCCGAGCAGTAAATGTCCTTAAAACCCCACAAATGTCAGGTATTACAAGGTTTGCGCTGGTCTGACCTAAGGGCATTTATTGATCTGGAACGTTTTGTTGCCAGGTTTACAGTTAGACATGGCTTAATACAGCGCAAAAAGTGACAGATGTTTTGCCAATAATCCTTTGCTACTCTTTTGCTTTGGCGTCGATTTGGACGCTCAGGTAAACACCAGGCGAGAGGAAACACCATGAACCTTGATGATGAAGACCTTTTCCGCGATGCCATGGGTGATGTAACACCATTAAAAAACTGCGCTAACACCCAATGGCTACGCGCCCCTTCGCCCAAAGCGCCACGCGCGCCGCAGGAAAGTGACGAGCAGGAAAATTTCCTTACGCGTGGCTTTCTCGACATCGTTCCACTGACAACACCGCTGGAATTTAAGGTTGAGGGCGTACAGCAAGGCGTGCTGGATAAGCTGCGGCTAGGCAAATATCCGCCGGAAGCCAGCCTTAATCTGCTGCGTCAACCGGTTGAAACCTGTCGTCAGGCGCTGTTCAGCTTTATGCAACAAGCCAACAAACATGGATTGCGCAATCTGCTGATCATTCATGGCAAAGGGCGTGACGATGAGTCGCACGCCAATATTGTGCGCAGCTATGTGGCGCGTTGGTTGCAGGAGTTTGCAGAAGTGCAGACCTTTTGCACCGCACAGCCGAAAGATGGTGGGGCGGGCGCGCTCTATGTCGGTTTACGCAAAACCGAACAGGCGCGCCTTGAGAACCGTGAACGTCATGCCAAACACAGTCGTTAACTGTGGAATTTACGAATGGTCGCCATCAGCACTTCGGCGCTTAGGCTTAGCGGGCTGCCGCTGCGCGTTATAATACCAACCGGTTCGCCTGGCCCCGGCGAGGCAATCGGTAGCGCGCACAACGCATCGTGATTTAAATCTTCTTTGATGGCACCGGAAGGCACAAACCACACATAGTCGTAACGCAGCGCCAGCTGGCGCGCCAGCGATGTCGATGAGGTTTCGACGCAGTTTGCTGGCAAGGTACAACCTTGCTCATTCAGCATATGCTGCGCAATACGACGAGGTGCGGTGCCTTCCGGCGAAATCACCACTGGCCACTGCATCGCGCGCGACAGCATAACGTTTTCGCTTAATAGCGGATGATCCGGGCGCACTACCAGTTTAAGTGATTCCAGGAACAGCAATTCATAGGTTAGTCCGGCCATCATGTCGCTATCCGCCATCCGACCAATGCCAACATCAAACTCACCGGCACGTAAACCGGCCAACAGCACGTTATTGTGCAAGGTCGCGACCTGCACCGTAGTATTGGGTTGCTGTTCATGGAAGCGATCGAGAATTTGCGGCAGCATGCCCATCGCAGCCGTAGTCAGCGCACCGAGGCGAATCACCACCGGGCGACCAGGCTGCTGTGCGTTAAAGCTCTGACCCGCATGATTGAGCGCATCCAGCACTTTCACCGCATGAATCAGAAACTGTTCGCCCAGCGTGGTGAGCTGCGCGCCGAGCCGTCCGCGTTCAAACAGCCGCGCGCCTGCCAGCTCTTCCAGCTCATTCAGTGTTTTCGACAAAGCAGGCTGGCTCAGATTGAGCGTTTCAGCGGCACGACCGAGCGTGCCTTGCTGCGCTACCGCCACAAAGGTATGTAAATGACGCAAGCGAATGCGCTGATTGAAAAGGATATTTTTGTCCATACGCCCAACATAATGAGTTATGACGAGAAGCAGCAATGAGGAAACGTTAATTATGTTAACTTGCCTGCAAATTTATATTAACAAAAATGCCACGACACAACCTTTATGCCTAACCTGCTGAATTTAAGCGTAATGCTGCAAATGACACTTTTTGTCGAATATTCAGCTTACGTAAAATCAACAACATAATTCGATAAAAGCTGAATAATTCTCAATTACATCCAAAAACAGTGCCCGCTATTGTTAACGATGAGCTATGATAAGCGCCGTTTTTTTTACTAAAACTGATGCCCTAAACGGTTAAAAGTGCAGGAGTCGTTACGTGACCAGCGTTGAAGCAGTAGATGTTCGCCAGCTTATCAATAAGAGTGCGCTTAGCAGCTGGCAGAAGCGCTTAATCGCGCTGTGCTTCGTGGTAGTGGCGCTGGACGGCATGGACATTGCGCTAATGGGCTTTATCGCGCCGACGCTGAAAGCCAGTTGGGGCGTGACTAACCATCAACTCGGCCTGGTGATCAGCGCTGCATTGATTGGCCTGGCGCTGGGCGCGATGGTCGCCGGGCCGCTGGCCGATCGTTATGGTCGCCGCGTGATGATCCTGATCAGCGTACTGTTTTTCGGCCTGTGGACGCTGGCCACGGCGATGGCGCAGAACATCGAACAGATGATGCTGTTCCGCTTTCTCACCGGTTTAGGGCTTGGCGCCGCCATGCCTAACGTTGGCACTTTGGTGGCCGAATACGCGCCCGAACGTCGTCGCTCCTTCATTATTACCGTGGTGTTCTGTGGCTTTACCTTTGGAGCCGCAACCGGTGGCTTTGCCGCTTCGTGGCTGTTGCCGCGCTATGACTGGCACTCCGTCATGATGATGGGCGGCGTGCTGCCGCTGCTGGTGCTGCCTTTTTTAGTGCGCGGCTTACCGGAATCGGTACGTTTCCTGATTAGCCGTCGTGCGCCTGCCGCACATATTCACGCCATCCTCGAACGTATGCTGCCCGGCACCGTGCAGCCGGGTAGCCATTACCAAAGCACTGAGCTGCCCACCGCGCGTAAAGGTTCCGTGGCAACCGTGTTGTCGCGCCGCTATCTGTTTGGCAGTTTGATGTTGTGGGGCGGCTACTTTATGGGGCTGTTCCTCGTTTACCTGATTGGCAGCTGGATGCCTTCGCTGATCAGCACGCTTGGCATGTCGGTGACGGAAGCGGCGATTGTCACGGCGATGTATCAGGCCGGTGGAACCATAGGCTCGCTGTTTGCCGGTTGGTTGATGGATCGCATTAACGCCAATCTGGCGCTGGCGGTGATCTATTTCTGCGGCGGTATTGCCATTGTGGCGCTGGGTTTTTCTCCGGCGCAGGTTGGCTTAATGAGCGCCATCGCTTTCTGCAGCGGCTTCTGTTTCAACGGTGCCAACACCGGCATGAATGCGCTCTCTGCCAGTTATTATCCCACACACGCCCGAGCCACCGGCTCGAGCTGGATGCACGGCGTAGGCCGCATCGGCGCCATCATCAGCGCCTTTGTCGGAGCTGAGTTGTTAACGCTCGGCTGGACGTTCAGTCAGATCTTCCTGCTGCTGGCGATTCCTGCGGTATTAACCACCCTCATGCTGGTGCTGAAATGTCGTTTTGGTGACCAGTCAAACCTCACTGAGTGACAAGGCGATCACAGTTCCACGAAATTGTTACCCGCCACTAAAGGGTTGATCTACAGTAGCATCAACCCGTAAGCCCAAGGTGATGATGATGCCAAACTTTCTCAGCAGCGATGCCATCCGCACGCTGTTCTCGCAGGCAATGTCGGCCATGTATCAGCAGGAAGTGCCGCAATACGGCACGCTGACGCAGTTGGTCACCGCCGTTAATGAACGTACGCTGGAAGCCAATCCCGAGTTGAAAAACCGCTTGTCGGCTGCTGATGAGCTGAGTCGCCTCAGCGTCGAGCGTCACGGTGCGATTCGTGTCGGCAAGGCCGATGAACTCAGAACGTTGCGCCAGATGTTTGCCGTGATGGGCATGGAAGCGGTGGGATATTACGACCTGTCGCAAGCCGGTGTGCCGGTGCACTCCACGGCGTTTCGTCCGGTCAGCGACCGCGCATTGCGCCACAATCCGTTCCGCGTGTTCACCTCGCTGCTGCGTCTCGAACTGATTGATGATGCGGCGCTGCGTGGGAAGGCCGCTACGATTCTCGCCGCGCGCGATATCTTTACGCCGGGTTGCCGTGCCTTGATCGCTAAGCATCAGCAGCAGGGCGGTTTAAACGCAGCGGATGCGGCGACTTTCGTGCAGGAAGCGCTGGAAACTTTCCGCTGGCATGCGCACACCACCGTAGACAGCGCCACCTATCGCGCATTGAGCCAGCAGCATCGTCTGATTGCCGATGTGGTGTGTTTCCGCGGTTGCCACATCAATCATTTAACGCCGCGCACGCTAGATATCGATCGCGTGCAATCACTGATGCCTTCGCGCGGTATCGATCCCAAAACCCTGATTGAAGGCCCGCCGCAGCGCAAAGTGCCGATCCTGCTGCGCCAGACCAGCTTCAAAGCCCTGGAAGAAGCGGTGCACTTTAATGATGGCACGCCGGGCACGCATACCGCGCGCTTTGGTGAGATTGAACAGCGCGGCGCAGCGCTCACGCCGAAAGGGCGCGAACTTTACGATCGTCTGCTAGCCGAAGCCGGTACCGGCAGCGATAACCAACATCACCAGCAACATCTCAGCGCGGTGTTTGGTGACTTCCCCGATGACGAGGAGACCTTGCGCGAACAGCAATTGGCGTGGTTCCGCTATCGCCTGACCGACAAAGGCGAGCATCTGCCGCCACGCGCGGGCGAAAGCGTGACGCAGTTGCTGGCAGAAGGGCGATTGAGCGCCGAACCGATCGTTTACGAGGATTTCCTGCCGGTGAGCGCAGCGGGGATTTTCCAGTCAAATCTGGGCGATGTGGCGCAAACGCGCAGCGCAGGTAATGCCAGCCGGGCGGATTTTGAAAGCGCGCTAGGTACAGCAGTGCAGGATGAGATGGCATTGTATCAGCAGATGCAGCAGCGCAGTCTTGAGCGCTGTGGCGTAGCGTAAGAAATGTTACAGCCGGTCTGAAATTCAGCAGACCGGCTGCTTTTCTTGTGGTTATTGCAAGCGCGCGTCACGCACCAGCGTGTACTTCCCGGCACCCAAAAACATAATGGCGAGCGCACCCAGCAGGTAAAGCGCTTCTGTCTCCAGCGCCCAGGCTCCGACATCTGTGCGATGCCAGACAGCGCCCATTTTTACCAGCAGAGTCGCAACAATCATGTTCACCGCAATAATGAACGCCGCAGGGCGCGTCAATAATCCGATGATCACCATTACAGGTGCCGCTATTTCCCCGATGTAAGCACCGTAAGCGATGAAACCTGGCATCCCTTTGACGGCGAGCATGTGCGCTATCCAGCCCACGCCATGCACCACCTTGAACGCCCCATGAAACAGCAGCAGTCCGCCAAACGTCAGGCGTAACAGCAGTTTGCCTAAATCCGGGTGATCGCACATCCGGTTGAACATCTGGTTAATGCCACCCAACATGGTGTTTCTCCGTCGCGCCAGGTTAACTTGCAACCTTAAAACAATTGGTCTCAATGGGGTTAGCCAAAATATTTGATGGAGTTGTTCAAAGAATCGCGCCACGGTTCGGCATAATCTGCAAATGCTTTGAGAACATGGACATTCGTCCAAGGCCTGCAAATAATGGAACGATGCATTATCAGGGAACCCGAGATGAAAAATGAACGACGTCTGAGGATCATGACCGCAGAAGGTGAACTCAGAGGCCTGATGGACGAAGATCTTTTTGTCTTCAAAGGAATACCTTACGCAGCCGCACCCACAGGCGCTTTACGCTGGCGACCGCCGCAGCCGGTGCAACCGTGGCAGGATGTGCGAGATGCAACTGAATGGGGCGCGGCAAGCTGGCAGAACCGTGACTATTGCGTGGCCGCTGGCGGTGGCGATCCCGGTCGCTTCAGTGAAGATTGTCTCTACCTCAATATCTGGACGCCGGATGTCGAGCCATCGCGGCCGTTGCCGGTGATGGTCTGGTTGCACGGCGGCGGTTTTGCCATCGGCGCGGGCCATCTCGATCCCTATCGCGGCAAAGCGCTGGCGGCGCAAGGCGTCGTCGTCGTAACGCTCAACTATCGCCTTGGCCACTTCGGCTTCTTCTCTCATCCGGCGCTGGATGCGCAATATCCCGCCGGGCGCGTGATCAACAACTTTGCCTTACTCGATCAAATTGCCGCCTTGCAATGGATTCAGCGCAACATTCCTGCCTTTGGCGGCGATCGTCATAACGTGACGCTATTTGGTGAATCCTCCGGCGCGCGCAGCGTGTTATCGCTGTGCTGCTCGCCACTCTCCGAGGCGTTGTTTCACAAAGGCATTGTACAAAGCGCCTACAGCTTGCCGGACATCCCGCAAAAGCAGGCACAGCAAATCGGTTTGCAGGTGGCGGCGCATTTTTCTTTACCCGAAGATGCCAGCGCCGAGCAGCTGCGCGAGCTACCCGCCGAACAATTCTGGCCGTTAGAACGCCCGTTGGCGCTCGGCCCGGTGCCCATCAGCGGCGATGCGGTGTTGCCAAAACCGATGCTAACCACCTTCATGAGCGGTAAGCAGCATCGCATCCCGTTAATGATCGGCAGCAACAGTGATGAAGCCAGCGTGCTGGACTATTTTGGCGTGGATGCCACGGCGGTGTTGCGGCAGATGCGCAGTAAGAACCGCGTCAGTTATCGTCTGATGAAGTGGCTGTACGACATTCATGATGATGCGCTGCTGGGACGCGCGGTGGCGCGCGATATGGCGTTCACGGTGTTACCGTTTATGGTCGCTCAGGCGCAGCACAATATCGGCATGCCCGCATGGCGTTACTGGTTCGATTACGTATCTGAAAATGCGCGCGATCTCTATCCGCACGGTACCTGGCACGGCAATGAAATTCCCTATGTCTTCAACACGCTGGATACGCTAACGCCGTCAGCGGAACGCAGCTACAGCGAGCAGGATAAAGCGTTCGCCGGCGCAGTCAGCGCCTATTGGGTCACCTTCGCGCGGGAAGCCAGCGAGTTCAGCGCGCACTTGCCCGGCGAGGTTGATTGGCCAGTCTGGCGACCGGGCAACGATCTGACGCTGGCGTTAGGCGATCAGGGCAAAGCCCAGGCAGTGGTAAAGGCGCGGTTTATGCGTGGACGGCTGCGTTTGTTCCGTTTAATGATGCGCAGCCACGTTAAGCTTTGATGAGCCTGCTAATGGTGTAAGCAGGCAAATGAATTTATAAGCCAAATTCTCGCCTATCTTGCTGATTAATCATAAAAGCGTCTTTTCCTCACCTGCGTCAGTAAGCAATTAATTAGCTTACAAAACCGTTACATTTTCCCCATCCGATGCCGATAAACGCAATATGCCCGATTTTATCGGGTCTCCTTCGCGTTTTACACCACGGGATTATGTATGGGTATCTTAAAAAATTTCACCATCCGCGCCGTATTGCTCACCATTCTTGGGCTGTTTTGCCTGCTGTGGTGTGCCGTTGGGCTGTTTAGCGTCCACTCACTGAACGCCCTCGGCGAGGGCAACGAGATTGACCGCCAGCTGGTCAATCAAATGACGGTTTTGAGCAAAGGAAACGATCAATATTTTCGTGTGGTTACGCGTCTGTCGCGTGTGATGGAAGGTCGTGCTGCGGGCAATGCAGTCAGTGCTGATGCATTCGCGCCGGTACAGCAAGCGCTCGACAATATGAAAAACCTGCTGGCGCAGTTTAAAACCATGGCGCCGGGTCCGATGGACGCGGAGACTGCCAATAGCGTTATTGCCAACTGGCAAAAACTGCTGGATGAAGGTATCGCCCCGCAGGTTTCGTTGGCGCAGCAGGGCACGGTTGAAGCCTAACGCGCGCAAGCCAATAACGTCACGCCGCCGCTGAGCCGCGCGTTTGGTGCCAGCGCTGAAGCCTTCAATAAAGCCGCTGGCAGCAAGCTGGATGAGACGCGCGTCATTGTTGATAAGCTCACCAGCATCACCAAAGTGATCATTCTGGTGGCGGTAGTGATTGGCTTGTTCATCCTGCTGTTTACCGATCGCTATCTGGTGGCGATGCTGGTGAAACCGCTGGAACGCATCCGCAACCATTTCTCTATTATTGCGCAGGGCGATCTGAGCCAGCCGGTGGAAGAGTTTGGCCGTAACTGCGTCGGTAAACTGGTGCCGCTGCTGCGTGCCATGCAGGACAGCCTGCGCGAAGCAGTAAGCGCGATTCGCAGCGGAACTGAAAATATCTATCGCGGCGCGGCGGAGATCTCCTCCGGCAACAACGATCTCTCTTCGCGCACCGAAGAGCAGGCGGCCGCACTGGAGCAAACGGCGGCCAGCATGGAGCAGTTAACCGCCACCGTGAAGTTCAACGCCGACAACGCGCGTCAGGCCAGTTCGCTGGCAGAAACTGCCACCGGCACCGCGCAGCAGGGCGGCAAGTTGGTGGGTGAGGTGGTTACCACCATGCAAGGCATCTCAGGCAGCTCGAAGAAGATCGCGGAAATCACCAGCGTGATTAATAGCATCGCCTTCCAGACCAACATCCTGGCGCTGAACGCTGCGGTGGAAGCCGCACGCGCCGGTGAACAGGGCCGCGGTTTTGCCGTGGTAGCCAGCGAGGTACGCAATCTGGCGCAGCGCAGCGCCGGTGCGGCGAAAGAGATCGCCACACTGATTGAAGATTCCGTGCAGCGCGTGGAAAAAGGGTCGGAGCTGGTGAGCAGCGCGGGCAGCACCATGCACGACATTCTTAAGTCGGTGCAGGATGTGAATGAGATCATGAAGCACATTGCCGCAGCGTCGGAAGAGCAGAGCAAAGGCATTTCGCAGGTCGGCACCGCCGTCACCGAAATGGACAGCGTCACCCAGCAGAACGCCTCGCTGGTTGAAGAGGTTTCTGCCGCCGCCAGCGCGCTGGAGCGTCAAACGCAGGAGCTGCAGGCTTCGGTGGCGAAATTCCGCTTGTCGGACAGCGCGCCGGTGAACAAGGCCGTGGTTTCGCCAACCGCGCTACGTCGTCCGGTGTTGTCAGGCGCCGGTCTCGCGCAGCCGAAACCGGCCTCTGACGAATGGGTCTCTTTCTAAACCTCAGATAACCACGCCACCAGTTCTGGCAGGAACGGTGGCGCATCTTTTTCCGCCCGCTGTAACAGGCTGTAGCTCGCGCCGGTCGCCACACTGGCGGCAAACGGCGCAATCAGTCGGCCATTCAACACATCGTTTTGCACTAAGGTGACATCCGCCACCGTGACGCCAAATCCCTGAATCGCGGCGCTGATCGCCAGATCCATGGTAGCGAAATGCTGATTGCGCGCCATCGGCAACGCGGCATCCAATTCGGCCAGCCAAAGCTGCCAGTCGCGTGAATCCTGCGTTGGATGCAAAAAAGTAAACTTCGCCAGTTCGCCAATCTGGCTCGGCGGCGTGACGCTGCTGGCCATCACCGGCGTTAAACGCTCCTCAAACAGGCAAATCGATCCGGCGGGCGTTGGGCCAAACACAATCGCCGCGTCAAAATTATCCAACTGCGAGCCATGATCGAGCGTGGTGGTCAACGCCACGTGAATATCCGGACGCTGCTGTTCCAGCGCCACCAGACGCGGCACCAGCCAGCGCATGGCGCAGGTGGGCGCTTTCAGGCGAATGGCGGCGTTACTGCGGCTGGCTTTTTCTGTGGCATTCACCAGCATGGCAAAACCTTGCTTCAATTCCGGCAACAGCGCCGCGCCCTGTTCGGTGAGATGCAGGCCACGAGCGTGACGGATAAACAGCGCGAATCCCAGCCAGCTTTCTAGCGTGGCGATTTTACGGCTCACTGCGCCTTGGGTGATGCACAGTTCGCTGGCGGCTCGCGTCAGGTTGAGATGGCGCGCGGTCACCAGAAACGCGTGAATGGCATTGAGCGGCAGAGCAGAGCGGGACATAACAACCTCAAGCTATGATTTTTAATCATGGCTATTATGACAACAATTCGCTTGTCGACTCAAGCCGCACGCCGTTGAATAGAAATCTACATTCGATACGTGGTTATGCAACCTCACGAGGCACCGATGACCCTGAATAGCAGTGTTAACCTCTCATCCAAACAGCCCGATGTCGGCACGACGATTTTTAGCGTCATCGGTCAGCTGTCGGCGCAACACAAAGCCATCAATCTGTCGCAAGGCGCACCCAACTTCCCGTGCGATCCGCACCTGGTTGAGCTGGTGAGTAAGGCGATGCGCGACGGCCATAACCAATACGCCTCAATGACCGGCCTGCCGTCACTGCGAGAAGCGCTGGCGCAGAAAGTGCACACACTTTATGGCCAGCAATATGATGTCGGTAGCGAAGTGCTGATCACCGGCAGTGCCAGCCAGGGCATTTACATGGCGATTTCCGCGCTGGTGCATGCGGGTGATGAGGTGATTTTCTTCGAACCGGCTTTTGACAGCTACGCGCCGGTGGTGCGTCTGCAAGGCGCTACGCCGATTGGTCTGAAGTTGCAAGTACCTGATTTCGCCATCAACTGGGACGAACTGCGTGCCACCATTACGCCGCGCACCCGCATGATCATCATCAATACGCCGCACAACCCTAGCGCGCAGGTGCTGTCAGCGGCGGATCTGGATCAGTTAGCCGCGTTGACGCGCAACACCGATATCGTGGTGCTATCTGACGAAGTCTACGAACATATTCTGTTTGATGGCCGTAAGCACTGCGGCATGGCAACGCATCCGGAACTGGCGCAGCGCAGCGTGGTGGTTTCATCCTTCGGCAAAACCTTCCACGTAACCGGCTGGCGTGTGGGTTATGCGCTGGCACCGGCAGCGCTGATGGAAGAGATCGTCAAAGTCCATCAGTTCATGATGTACGCCGCCGATACGCCAATGCAGGTCGGTTTTGCTCACTATCTGCAAAACCCGCAAAACTATCTGCAGCTGTCGCCGTTCTATCAGGAAAAACGCGATCGCCTGCTGACGTTGATGCAGGATTCGCCATTTAAGCTGCTACCGAGCGCCGGTTCGTTCTTTATGTTGGCCAGCTACGGACATTTCAGTGACGAAAGTGATAGCGAAATGGTAAAACGTCTCATCGTCGATCACGGTGTGGCCACCATTCCGTTGTCGGCGTTTTATATGGACGGCACTGACAATAAATTAATTCGCCTGTCATTCGCAAAAGACGACGCAACACTTCAGGCCGGTGCAGAAGCGCTCTGCCAGGTCAAAGGGTAACTTAGGGGTAAATATAATGAAAAAATTGAACGCACTGTTTGTCGCTCTGGGCATGCTGACCTCGGCGCACGCGCTGGCGCAGGAAACCTTACGCTATGGTCTGGAATCGCAGTATCCGCCATTTGAGAGCCGCAACGCGCAGGGCGAACTGGAAGGTTTCGATATCGAACTGGGTAAAGCGATTTGCCAGGTAGGTCAATTCGACTGTAAATGGGTGGAAAGCAGCTTTGATGCGCTGATTCCAGCTCTGCAGGCGAAAAAATTTGATGCTATCAACTCCGCGATGAACATCACTGAAGCGCGTGCAAAAAGCATCGACTTCACCAAACCGATCTACCGCATTCCGACCATGCTGATCGTGAAAGAGGGCGAGAAGCTGCTGCCAACCGCCGAATCACTGAAAGGCAAAAACATCGGTGTGCTGCAGGGTTCGATTCAGGAAACGTATGCCAAGAAGCACTGGGAAGCGCAGGGCGTTACAGTGACTTCATATCAGGATCAGAACCAGGTTTACAACGATATGGTTGCGGGTCGTCTTGACGGCACGTTGGTGATGTCTGCTGCGGGTCAATCGGGCTTCCTTGAAAAGCCGCAGGGTAAAGGTTTCGCCTTTGTCGGCAAGCCGGTAGAAGATGACACCATTCTCGGTACAGGTATTGGTTTTGGCCTGCGTAAAGGCGATGCCAAACTGAAACAAGAGCTGGATGCGGCGATCACCAAGGTGCAGACCGATGGCACGGTCACCAAACTGGCGGCGAAATTCTTCCCTGGGATTGATGTTTCAGCCAGCAAATAACGTTAAAAAGGTCGCCATGTTTGGCGACCCCAATCCAAACGTAAGGTCGTCATTTATGACGACCTTTTTCTTTTATTTCGCCGCTAAATAACACAGCGCTTCAGCAACCTGATACGACTTCACAAACGAGGGAACCGGCAAAAACTCAAAGCGCGAATGGAAATTGTGCGCGCCGGTGAAGAAGTTCGGCGTCAGTAATCCTTTGGCTGACAGCGCTGCACCGTCAGTGCCGCCGCGCATCGGGATCACTTTCGGCTCCACGCCCACCTGCTGCAGCGCGGCAAAAATCAAATCAATCGCGCGACGATCCTCGCCAATCGCATTACTGATATTGCTGTAAGTATCGTTAATGGTCAGCGCGACATGGCCGGTGGGATAACGCGCGGCAATTTCGTCGGCCACTTCCACCAGCTGCTGTTTCTTCGCGTCAAAGCCCTGCAAATCAAAATCACGAATCGAGGCTTTTAATACCGCGCGGCTGGCGTTGGCATTCATATCATTGAACCAGATATAGCCTTCGCGGCCTTCGGTATGTTCAGGGGTTTTTAAGCGATCAAAGCGCGAGATGAAGTCATGCGCCATCAGCAGCGGATTGACCAACACGCCTTTGCCCGACATCGGATGCGCTGGTACGCCGGTAAACACCAGCTCAGCGGCGGCGGCATTGAAGTTTTCATAGACCACTTCACCCAGCTCGCAGCAGTCGATGGTCCAGGCAAAATCGACGTTAAAGCGCTGCTCCAGATCGAGCGCTTTGGCGCCGCGCAGGCCAATCTCCTCATCGGGCACAAATGCCACCACGATATCACCGTGATCGCCACGCAGGTTCTCCAGCAGCGTCATCACCACCGTGACGGCGGCTTTGTTGTCGGCGCCCAGCACGCTGGTGCCGTCGCTGAAGATAATCTCCTGACCGAGATAGGGTTTAATTTCCGGATGTTCCGCCACGCGCAGCCAGATGTCCTGCGTGCTGTTAAGGCACAGATCTTCACCGGTGAACGTGAGAGTTTGCGGATGGATATCCGGCGAGAGGCCAACATCCACGGTATCGATATGGGTGATAAAACCGATACGCGGCGCATCTGGACGATTGCCGGGTTTCACCGCCGTGACCGTAGCGTGCTGGTCAATCACAATATCCTGCAATCCCAGTTCGCCCAGCTCCTTTGCCAGTAACTCCGCCATCGCATGTTGGGACGGCGTACTCGGCAGCGTAGTTGATTTGGCATCGCTCTGGCTGGAAACCGCCAGATAACGGTAGAAACGCTGGGTCAATTGGCTGGCAAGTTGGTCTGTCATCACAATTCCTTATTAGCATTGCGGCGTCTGTAGTACGCGTGCTGGTTAAATCATGTTATTTATTAATCAGATGAACATTAAATAACGAAGCAGACTCATGGAAGTCAATAAAAAGCGAGGATCATGATGAAAAAAATGATGGCAAATCTCACTCTCACGGCAATCGGCTTGGCGGTTGCGGGCGGGGTTTCAGCAAAAACGTTGGTTTACTGTTCTGAAGGATCGCCAGAGAACTTCAACCCGCAGTTGTACACCTCGGGAACCAGCGTCGATGCCAGCGCAGTGCCGATATTTAACCGTCTGGTGGACTTTACGCCCGGCACCACCGAACTGGTGCCCAGCCTCGCTGAGAGCTGGGATATCAGCCCGGATGGCAAGGTCTACACCTTCCATCTACGCAAAGGGGTGAAATTCCAGAGCAACAAGCTGTTTAAGCCATCGCGCGATTTTAATGCCGATGACGTGATCTTCTCGTTTATGCGCCAGATGGACCCCAAAAACCCGTACCACAATGTCTCTGGTGGTAACTACGCCAACTTTGAAAGCCTTGAGCTGGCCAAGCTGATCACCAGCATTGAAAAAGTCGATGACAATACTGTGCGCATCACCTTAGCTCACGCTGAAGCGCCATTCCTCGCCGATTTGGCGTGGTATTTTGCCTCGATTCATTCGGCAGAATACGCCGACCAGATGTTAAAAGCCGGCACGCCGGAGAAGGTCGATATGGAGCCGATTGGCACCGGACCGTTTGAGCTGGTGCAGTATCAAAAAGATTCACGCATCCTCTACAAAGCCTTCCCGGAATACTGGCAGGGCAAGGCGAAGCTCGATCGCATTGTCTTCTCCATCACGCCGGACGCCTCGGTGCGTTACGCCAAGCTGGAAAAAAACGAATGCCAGATTATGCCGTTCCCCAATCCGGCCGATCTGGAGAAGATGCGCACCAATCCCGATTTAACGCTGCAACAGAAATCGGGCCTGAATACCGGTTTCCTGTCGTTCAACACTACCAAAGCGCCGCTGGATAACGTGAAGGTGCGTCAGGCGCTGGCGATGGCGATCAATAAGCAGGCGATCATCGATGCCATCTTTAAAGGCACCGGCACGGTGGCGAAAAATATCCTGCCGCCGGACGTGTGGAGTGCGGATAAAGATCTGAAGGATTACGACTACGATCCGGAGAAAGCCAAAGCACTGCTGCAGGAAGCGGGCATCAAGCCAGGCACCGAAATCGCGCTGTGGGCGATGCCGGTCCAGCGACCGTATAATCCGAACGCGCGACGAATGGCGGAGATGATTCAGGCGGATTGGGCCAAAGTGGGCATCAAAGCCAATATCGTCAGCTATGAGTGGGGCGAATACCTTAAGCGCGTGAAAGGCGGCGAACATCAGGCGGCGCTGATGGGCTGGACCACCGCGACCGGCGATCCGGATAACTTCTTCGGCCCGCTCTACAGCTGCACCTCAGCGAATGGCGGCTCCAACTCATCGAAATGGTGTTATCAGCCGTTCGAGAAGATTATCACCGAAGCGCGTGCCGAGCAGAATCACGACAAACGCGTGGCGCTGTATCAGCAAGCGCAGCAGATCATGCATGACCAAATGCCCGCAGTGATGATTGCTCACTCAACCATCTTTGAGCCGGTACGCAAGTCGGTGAGCGGTTATCAGGTCGATCCGTTCGGTAAACACATCTTCTATCCGGTGGATATCAAGAACTGAGTTACGGCTTCCAACGCTGGCGCAGCGGTTCCTCTAACGCGTCCAGCTGTTGCAGTAAAAAGGAGAGAAACACATTCAGGGCGGCACTGCGAGGTCGCCCTGATTGCGTCTGCAGTTGCAGAGTGCGCTGGCTCAGCTGATCGATGCCCACTGAGCGCAAAATCAAACCGTGCGTTTCAGCCTCCTGCAACACGGTAAAGGCGCTGCAAATCGTCACCGCCTGCGGCGTACGCAGCAAAAACTGAAACAGCATCGAGAAGGTATCACAGGTCATCACCGGCTCAGCCAGGCTGCCATTCATGTGGCTGGCAAGCTCAAACAGTTGCCGCACGGTGGTGTTTTGCTGCGGTAAGGCCAGCGGATAGTGGCTAAGATCAGCGAGCGTGACCTGCGGCGCAGTCGCCAGCGGATGCGTTTGATGCATAACGATTAATACCGGTGCCGGCCACGAACCCATCACTTCGACGCCGCGTTCTGCGTGCAGACTAAACTGCAGCGCTACGTCACACTCGCCGTTGCGCAGCGCTTCCGCCACGCCCTGGGTGCTGGCGACTTTCACATCAAACAGCACGCCCGGATTGTCATTGCGGAAATCCGCGATCAAACGGGGTAGCAGCGTAAACGCCAGCCCATCGGTGCAGGCCACGCGAATCAATGTACGGCGCACCGCTTTCAGTCCCTTAATCTCCGCCAGCGCGTACTCCATATCGAGCAGGTTCTTACGTACGTGATGCGCGAAAATTTCGCCCGCTTCATTCAACACCATGCCGCGCGCGTGGCGCGCAAACAGCGGCACGCCAACCTGATTCTCCAGTCGCTGAATTTGCCGACTGATCGCCGACACCGCCACGAACAGCTGTTCGCTGGCGGCGCTGAGCGAGCCGGTATTGGCCACGGCGAGAAAATAGCGGATTTCACTGCTTAACATGCGGGTGCCTCATGGTGGTGCATGCCTCGAAATTGGGCAGGCTAGCTTTGCCATAAAAGCAAATCTTACTCGATAAATTGATAATTGTGGCAAAGCAGCGTTTCCGCAAAGATGAATCAACGACAAAACAATAAAAGACAGGGCAAACATGACAGCACAACAGGCGGTTCAACAGGCCACCGCGTATTTTGACAGTGGGGAATTTCAACGTATTTTGGCGCGTCGCGTGGCGCAACGCACCGAAAGCCAGCGCGAGGATCGTGACAGCGAACTACAGCGTTATTTGCAGGATGAGATCGGCCCGCAGCTGATTGCACTGGGCTTTACCTTGCATTTCATCGACAACCCGGAAGCCGCTAATCGACCGTTCCTCGTGGCGGTACGCATCGAAGACCCAATGCTGCCAACCTTGCTCAGCTATGGTCACGGCGATGTGGTGTTTGGTGATGATGAAAACTGGCGCGACGGCTTATCGCCATGGCAGATGGTTGAAGAGGGCGATCGCTGGTATGCGCGCGGTAGCGCCGATAACAAGGGCCAGCACTGCGTCAATCTGGCTGCGCTGGAGCAGGTGTATCAGTTGCGCGGTGGAAGCCTTGGCTTCAACTGCAAAATGTTGTTCGAGATGGGCGAAGAGATCAGCTCGCCGGGACTGGCGCAGCTGTGCGAGCAGCATGGCGAATTGCTGCAAGCCGATTTGTTTATTGCCTCAGACGGTCCGCGCCTCAACGCGATTCGTCCCACGCTGTTCCTGGGCTCACGCGGCGCGGTTAACTTCCGTTTGACTGTCAACGCGCGAGACAACGCCTATCACTCCGGCAACTGGGGCGGCTTATTGAGCAATCCGGGTACGCAGTTGGCCAACGCCATCGCCTCGCTGGTCAACGCACAGGGCGTGTTGCAGGTTGAGGCGCTGAAACCCAACTCTTTGACGCCGCAGGTGCGCGATATTCTCGGTGATATCGAAGTCGGCGGCATGCCGGGCGATCCCGATATTAACCTGAACTGGGGCGAACCGGGACTGACGCCAACCGAACGCCTGTATGGCTGGAACACGCTGGAAGTGTTGTCATTCCTGACCGGCAATCCGGCGCGTCCAATGAATGCGATTCCGGGCAGCGCTACGGCGGTTTGTCAGCTTCGTTTTGTGGTGGGCACCGATTGGGAAAACCTCGCCCAGCATGTGCGCGCCCATCTGCATCAGCACGGTTTTGACTATGTGGACGTGGAGTTTATGCGCGGATCGCCCGCGACACGCCTTGATCCCACCGATCCGCTGGTCAATTGGGTGCTGACCAGCATGGCGGAAACCAGCGGCAAGAAACCGGCGCTGCTGCCTAACCTCGGCGGCTCGCTGCCCAATGACGTGTTCTCCGACATTCTCGGTTTGCCGACCTTGTGGGTGCCGCACTCGTATCCAGCCTGCGGCCAGCATGGCGTCAACGAGCATATGTTGAAATCGATTGCCCGCGAAGGTTTGCAGATTATGACGCGTCTGCTGTGGGATCTGGGCGAGCAGGGAACAGAACTGGTGGCGCAGCATCGTGCGCACGTTGGAGGTGGCCAATGAGTACATTGAATACGGCGATGCCGTTGAGCGCGGCAAAACCCAATCTGCACAAAACGCTGTTCGCCACCTGTATTGGTAATGCGCTGGAGTGGTTTGATATCGCTGTATACGGCTTTTTTGCCAGCTATATTGCGCATGCCTTCTTTCCCACCAGCGATCCGTCGGTCTCGATGTTGCTGACCTTTGGCAGCTTTGGCGTGTCATTCCTGATTCGTCCGCTGGGCGCGATTGTGCTGGGCAACTATGCCGATCGTCACGGTCGTAAAAAAGCGCTGCTGTTATCGATTAACCTGATGATGCTCGGCGGCGCGGTCATCACCTTTATGCCGAGCTACAGCAGCATTGGGCTGATGGCACCGCTGCTGATTTTGCTGGCGCGTCTGGTGCAGGGGTTCTCTGCCGGCGGCGAATTTGGCAGCTCGACGGCGTTCCTGGTTGAGCATTTCCCGGAGCGTAAAGCCTTTATCGCCAGCTGGCAGTTCGCCACGCAGGGCGCCAGTACATTGATGGCGTCGGCGTTTGGCCTTGGATTGACGCAGATTCTCAGCGAAAGCCAGATTCAGGATTGGGGATGGCGTATTCCCTTCGCCTTCGGTCTGCTGATAGGTCCGCTGGGGATCTATATCCGCCGTCACGTACATGAACCGGCGAGCTTTGCTGAGCACAAACCGGAAGCCGCGCCGCTAAAAAGTCTTTTTGGCCGCCAGAAGGAGTTGATGCTGTTGGCAATTGGCCTGATGGTGATCTCGACTGCGGTGAACTACATGCTCAACTACGTGCCGACTTACGCCACTAAAAACCTGCACTTGTCAGGCAGCGTAGCGTTTACCGCCACCTTGTTGGCGGGCGTGATTCTGACGGTGGTCACGCCAATCATGGGGTTATGGGCAGAGCGCGTAGGGCGCGTGCCGCTGATGTGGGGATCGTTGATTCTGCTGATCGTGACTATCTATCCGGCATTTAAGCTGGTGGTTGATCACACCACGCCGACTACCCTGATTTTGCTGGTGTGCTGGATGGCGCTGCTGAAGTCGATCTACTTCTCAACAGTGCCGTCGGTGATGGCGGATCTGTTCCCGATTGGCACGCGCGCAAGCGGCATGGCGATCAGTTATAACGTGGCGGTGACGGTGTTTGGTGGCTTTGCACCGCTGATCTGTACACTGCTGATTAGCGTGACCGGCACCAGTCTGGCACCCGGTTATTATCTGATGGCGATGTCGGTGTTAAGCGGCCTGGCGCTGCTGCGCAGCCAGAAGCGGGTTTCATAAAGGTTTCAGGGTTACAGGTCGCCACTTATGGCGTAATGCTTGTCCGTTAAGAAACCATTTTGCTTTAAATCTGGTGCGGGCTCTGACACATCTGCTGCGTCACGGGCCGTCCTCGCGCCGCTAACGCGGTGCCTTCGGCTTCCACGTCGT
>NZ_DALYOQ010000054.1:0-31201 GCF_031974595.1 Pantoea sp. CTOTU46764
CAAAGAAGCAAACAACCTGGGTATCCCAGTATTTGCTATCGTTGATACCAACTCTGATCCAGACGGCGTTGACTTCGTTATCCCAGGTAACGACGATGCGATCCGTGCTGTAAGCCTGTACCTGACTGCCGTTGCCACTACCGTGCGCGAAGGCCGTTCACAGGATCTGGCTGAGCAGGCTGAAGAAGCTGCTGAAGCTTAATAAGGTTCGCTCTTTCTAAGAGCCCTTAGACATCAGATGTTATCTGTTAAGGGGGCCGTTCAGGCCCCTTTATTTTATCTAAGTCTGTCACGCTCACTGCAAGGCGAGCGGGGCAGAGTAAATTTTCCGCAACAAGTTTCTGACAGTGTGTGAGCACACAGAGACGAATCGAGGATTCTGGAATGGCTGATATTACCGCTGCATTGGTAAAAGAACTGCGTGAGCGTACTGGCGCAGGCATGATGGACTGCAAAAAAGCGCTGACCGAAGCGAACGGCGACATCGAGCTGGCGATTGAGAACATGCGCAAATCTGGCGCAATCAAAGCCGCTAAGAAAGCAGGCAACGTTGCTGCTGATGGCGTGATCAAAACCAAAATCGCTGACGGCTTCGCGGCGATCCTGGAAGTAAACTGCCAGACCGACTTCGTTGCTAAAGATGGCGGTTTCCTGGCGTTTGTTGAAAAGGTTCTGGATGCAGCTGTCGCTGGCAAAGTTACCGATGTGGAAGTTCTGAAAGCGCAGTTCGAAGAAGAACGCGTAGCGCTGGTTGCGAAAATCGGTGAGAACATCAACATCCGTCGTGTTGCTATCCTGGAAGGCGCTGAGCTGAACAGCTATCAGCATGGCGCACGTATCGGTGTGGTTGTTTCTACCACCGGTGCTGACGAAGAACTGAGCAAGCAAGTTGCTATGCACATCGCTGCAAGCAAGCCAGAATTCGTTAAGCCAGAAAACGTGTCTGCAGACGTGGTTGAGAAAGAGTACCAGGTTCAGCTGGACATCGCCATGCAGTCTGGCAAGCCAAAAGAAATCGCAGAGAAAATGGTTGAAGGCCGCATGAAGAAATTCACCGGCGAAGTTTCTCTGACCGGCCAGGCATTCGTTATCGATCCAAGCAAAACCGTTGGCCAGGCGTTGAAAGAGAAAAACGCTGACGTCATCAACTTCATCCGCTTCGAAGTGGGTGAAGGCATTGAGAAAGTTGAAGCTGACTTCGCAGCAGAAGTTGCTGCAATGTCCAAACAGTCTTAATGGTCCGAAAGAACCGCCACAAGGCGGTTCTTTTTTGTCTGCGATTTAGTGCAGCACTTTCAGTCTCATCCCAATAGCTTTTCTCGCGGGCTTTGCGGATGATCGACCAGATTTTACTTCTCCTTTTCATCATATCTTCCAGGAAGAACTGACCATGGCGACCAACGCAAAACCTGTATATCAACGTATCCTGCTAAAACTGAGTGGCGAAGCACTGCAAGGTGCCGAAGGTTTTGGCATCGACGCGAGCGTGCTTGACCGCATGGCGCAAGAGGTTAAAGAGCTGGTTGAATTGGGCATTCAGGTGGGTGTGGTTATTGGTGGCGGTAACCTGTTCCGCGGCGCAGGTCTGGCCCAGGCGGGCATGAACCGTGTGGTCGGCGACCATATGGGCATGCTGGCAACAGTAATGAATGGCCTGGCAATGCGTGATGCGCTGCACCGTGCGTATGTCAATGCGCGCCTGATGTCAGCGATTCCGCTGAACGGCGTGTGTGATAACTACAGCTGGGCAGAAGCGATCAGTTTGCTGCGCAATAACCGCGTCGTGATCTTCGCGGCCGGTACCGGCAACCCGTTCTTTACCACTGACTCTGCAGCTTGCCTGCGCGGCATCGAAATCGAAGCCGACGTGGTACTGAAAGCCACCAAAGTAGACGGCGTCTACTCTGAAGATCCGGTGAAAAACCCGGATGCCACGCTGTATGACCAACTGAGCTATGCAGAAGTGTTGGATAAAGAGCTCAAAGTGATGGATCTCGCCGCCTTTACGCTGGCGCGTGACCATAAACTGCCTATCCGCGTCTTCAACATGAACAAGCCTGGCGCATTGCGTCGCGTCGTGATGGGTGAAAAAGAAGGCACCCTGATTACGCATTAATACCCGACGCACGTTAAAATAAGGTATATTCTTTTGCCGCGATGCTCTGGCATCGCGCAGCAATTAGGATGATCGATGTTTATCGATACCGCTTCCGGTTAGCCCGGAAATGGCCAGGTCAACCGAATTCAAGGGTTTCAACGTGATTAACGACATTAAAAAAGATGCAGACACGCGCATGGAAAAATGTGTGGATGCATTTAAAAACAACATCAGCAAAATCCGCACCGGCCGTGCTTCGCCTTCACTGCTCGACGGCATTGTGGTTCCTTATTACGGTACACCTACGCCGCTGCGTCAGTTGGCTAGCGTGACGGTAGAGGATTCACGTACGTTGAAAATCAACGTATTTGATCGCTCGCTGAGCGCTGCTGTTGAGAAAGCGATTATGACGTCTGATTTGGGTCTGAACCCAAGCTCAGCCGGTAGCGATATTCGTGTACCGCTGCCAGCGCTGACCGAAGAGCGTCGTAAAGATCTGATCAAGATCGTACGTGGCGAAGCTGAACAGGGCCGTGTGTCTGTACGTAACGTCCGTCGTGACGCGAACGACAAGATCAAAGCGCTGCTGAAAGACAAAGAGATCAGCGAAGACGACGAACGTCGTACGCAGGATGAGATCCAGAAAATGACCGATGCGCACATCAAGAGTGTTGATGCGGCATTGGCCGATAAAGAAAAGGAACTGATGGACTTCTAATTCCATCAACTGCTTTTCAAAACGCCGTTCAGAGACGTGTTCGACTCTGGCGGCGTTTTACATTGTGTCCGGCGCTGTTGCGGGCACCCTCCACGACTTCACAGGGATAGCATGATGAAGCGATTAACTCTGCTGGGTTCGACCGGCTCCATTGGTACCAGCACGCTGGCGGTGATTGCCGCAAATCCTGAACTTTATCAGGTGACCGCGCTGGTGGCCGGCCAGAATGTGGCGTTGATGGCCGAGCAATGCCTGCAATTCCAGCCGCGCTATGCTGCGATGTCCGACGAGAAATCTGCCCAAGCGCTGCGTGAGCGACTGAAAGCACTCAACGTTAATACCGAAGTGCTCTCCGGCGTTCAGGCTGCCTGCGAACTGGCCGCGCTGGATGATGTGGATCAGGTGATGGCGGCGATTGTTGGCGCCTCAGGTTTACAGCCTACCATGGCCGCCATTCGTGCCGGCAAAACCGTGCTGCTGGCCAACAAAGAATCGCTTGTCACATGCGGCCGTCTGTTTATGGAGGCGGTACGCCAACATCAGGTGCAATTGCTACCCGTCGATAGTGAGCACAACGCCATTTTTCAGAGTTTACCCGCTTCCATACAGCATCAGTTGGGGTACGCTGATCTACGGGGGAACGGCATCGAGTCGATTCTCCTTACGGGATCGGGTGGTCCTTTTCGTGACACGCCATTAGCCGATTTAGCCGGTATGTCGCCGGATCAGGCCTGTGCGCATCCGAACTGGTCAATGGGACGTAAAATCTCCGTTGATTCGGCCACCATGATGAATAAAGGTCTTGAATACATTGAAGCCCGCTGGCTGTTTAATGCGACTGACGCGCAGATGGAGGTGATCCTGCATCCGCAGTCGGTTATCCATTCGATGGTGCGTTATTGCGACGGCAGCGTGCTGGCGCAACTGGGCTCTCCGGATATGCGGACGCCTATCGCGCACAGCATGGCATGGCCAGCACGTATCTCTGCGGGCGTAACGCCGCTCGACTTCACTCGCATGAAGTCGTTGACGTTTGCCGAGCCGGACTACGAGCGCTATCCCTGCCTGAAGCTTGCGATTGATGCCTGTGCCACAGGTCAGGCCGCGACGACCTCGCTGAACGCAGCGAATGAAGTGGCGGTGGCAGCTTTTCTGCAGCACCAGATTCGCTTTACCGATATCGCTGCCATCAACCGCGAAGTGCTGGCGTCCCTGAGCTGTCAGGAGCCGGGCAGCATTGACGAGGTGATGGAGATTGATCGGTTAGCGCGCGTGCGTGCCAATGAATTGTTGCCGCGCTTTCGTTTAGCAGGTTGATAGTTCCCGCTATTTGTTCGCTCTGGGTGAAAATGGTATAGTCGCTCGCTCGCGTTTCACAGCCCGACATTGTTTCGATGTCATCTGGCGTGTTTGCCGGAGTTTGCTGCAGGCGCAATGTATTCAGAAACCACAGCATTTCTGATGAAAGGAATTATTACGCGTTATGTCGTCCAACAATCACAACAAAATCGATGACGAGTCGTACTGCACGCCACGTCACGTGGCCATCATTATGGATGGTAATGGTCGCTGGGCAAAAAATCAGGGCAAACTGCGTATTTCAGGCCACAAAGCCGGGGTAAAATCAGTACGCCGGGCTGTCAGCTTTGCGGTTAGCCATAAACTGGAAGCGCTCACGCTTTATGCGTTCAGCAGTGAAAACTGGAGCCGTCCGATTCAGGAAGTGACAGCATTAATGGAGTTGTTTGTCTGGGCGCTCGACAGCGAAGTCAAAAGCCTGCACAAGCACAATGTGCGTCTGCGCATTATTGGTGATATCAGTCGTTTCAATAACCGTATTCAGGAACGTATTCGCCGCGCCGAGGAACTGACTCAGCAAAATAATGGACTGACCCTTAACATTGCTGCCAACTATGGCGGCCGTTGGGATATTATCCAGGGTGCCAGAAAATTGGCCGAACAGGTTCAGGAAGGTTTACTGCGTCCTGACCAGATTACCGAAGAAAGCCTGGCTCCGTATCTGTGTATGCAGGAGCTGGCGCCAGTGGATTTAGTGATAAGGACCGGGGGAGAGCATCGGATTAGCAACTTCCTGCTGTGGCAAATCGCCTATGCTGAGTTTTGGTTTACCGATGTTCTTTGGCCTGATTTTGATGAAAACGTTTTTGAAGGTGCACTGAATGCATTCTCTACGCGGGAGCGACGCTATGGCGGTACTGCACCAGGCGGCGCCTAAGCAATTTGGGGGTAACCTTTGCTGAAGTCTCGTCTGATTACCGCGTTAATTTTGATTCCGCTGGTGATCGCTGCACTGTTCTGGTTACCCCTGTCCGGTTTTGCGATTATCACTATCATCATCTGCATGCTTGCCGCCTGGGAATGGGGGCAGTTTGCCGGCATGAAAACGCGTCAGCAACGTATCTGGCTCGCCGTGCTATGCGGTCTGTTGCTGTCCGCGATGCTATTTACTCTTGAACCCTATCAACGCAATCTGCACCAATTTCAGATGGAAGGCTCGCTCTGGGCATCGCTGGTGTGGTGGATTGCCGCGCTCATCTTAGTACTGTTCTATCCTGCCTCTGCTGCCTTGTGGCGTCATTCGCGTGCGCTGCGCCTGCTGTTTGGCCTGCTCACCTTGATTCCCTTCTTCTGGGGGATGATGGCGCTGCGTCAGTATCATTACGATACCGATCATTTCGCCGGCGCATGGTGGCTGCTGTTCGTGATGTTCCTCGTCTGGGGCGCAGATTCTGGTGCTTACATGTTTGGCCGTCTGTTTGGCAAACATAAGCTGGCTCCGAAAGTCTCTCCGGGGAAAACCTGGGAAGGTTTCTTCGGCGGCCTGTTGTCATCTGCCATCATCGCCTGGCTGTTTGCCCTGCTGGCACCGCTTTCGGTTGCGCCGGGCACGCTGATTATCTGCGCGGTGATTGCCACGCTGGCATCGGTATTGGGCGACCTGACAGAAAGTATGTTCAAGCGTGAAGCGGGCATTAAAGACAGCGGTAACTTGATTCCGGGGCACGGTGGTATTCTCGATCGTATTGATAGCCTGACTGCTGCGGTGCCGGTGTTTGCCTGCCTGCTGCTGTTGGTGTTCCGCACCCTCTGAGGATAGCCGACGATGTTGAGTATACTCTGGAGTTTTGCCGCCTTTATCGTGGCGCTTGGCGTGCTGATTACCGTGCACGAGTTTGGCCATTTCTGGGTGGCGCGCCGCTGCGGTGTCAAAGTTGAACGTTTCTCGATTGGCTTTGGTAAAGCGCTGTGGCGTCGCAGCGATCGTCAGGGCACCGAATATGTCATCGCGCTGATTCCGCTCGGCGGCTACGTCAAAATGCTCGACGAACGCGTTGAGAGCGTTCCCGCCGAACTGCGTCACCAAGCCTTCAATAATAAAACCGTGCTGCAACGTGCGTCGATTATCGCAGCCGGTCCTATCGCTAATTTCATCTTCGCCATCTTTGCTTATTGGGTCGTGTTTATTCACGGCGTGCCGGGTGTGCGCCCCGTAGTTGGTGAAATTCTGAACGGTTCCGTCGCTGCTGAAGCGCAAATTACCTCCGGCATGGAACTTAAAGCGGTAGATGGTATCGAAACGCCTGATTGGGATGCAGTGCGTATGGCGCTGATCGGTAAAATCGGCGACAGCGATGCCACGCTTACCGTCTCGCAATTTGGCGAAGAAGCCACGCAGCAAAAGCAATTAAATTTGCGCGATTGGCAATTTGAGCCTGATAAACAGGATCCGGTGGTCGCTTTAGGTATTCGTCCACGTGGGCCGCAGATTGAAACGACCTTAGCTGAAGTTCAGGCAAACTCACCGGCAAGCAATGCTGGTTTGCAAGCGGGCGATAGGATCGTTAAAGTCGATGGTCAGCCATTGTCACAGTGGCAGGCTTTTGCGGCACAGGTGCGGGATAATCCGGGCAAAAACATGGCGCTAGACATCGAGCGCAACGGCGAACCTGTGGCGTTGACGTTAACGCCGGAAGCGAAACCGGGCAAGGAAGCGGAAGGCTTCGCGGGTGTCATTCCGCGTGTGATTCCGCTGCCTGATGAGTACAAAACGGTAAGGCAGTATGGACCTTTTGCGGCGATCGGCGAAGCCAGTGTAAAAACCTGGCAGTTGATGAAGCTAACAGTCTCCATGCTGGGCAAGTTGATAAACGGGGATGTGAAGCTGAATAACCTGAGCGGGCCGATTTCGATCGCGCAGGGTGCCGGGTTATCAGCAGAGTACGGGGTGATTTATTACCTGATGTTCCTGGCGCTGATCAGCGTCAACCTGGGCATCATTAACCTGTTCCCTCTGCCGGTTTTAGATGGTGGTCATCTGCTCTTTCTGGCGATCGAAAAGATCAAAGGTGGACCGGTGTCCGAGCGAGTTCAGGACTTTAGTTATCGCATTGGCTCAATATTGCTAGTGCTGTTAATGGGGCTTGCACTTTTCAATGATTTCTCACGTCTGTAATAGCTGGAACGCATACAGGCGCGGGATGTGTTAGGAAAACGCATAACAACGATGGCGATGAAAAAGTTGCTCATAGCGTCGCTGCTGTTTAGCAGCGCCACCGTTTACGGTGCAGACGATTTCGTAGTGAAGGACATTCATTTCGAAGGTCTCCAGCGAGTCGCCGTCGGCGCGGCTCTGCTCAGCATGCCGGTACGTGTCGGTGATACGGTGAATGACGATGATGTCAGAAACACCATTCGCTCACTGTTCGCCACCGGTAACTTTGAAGATGTGCAGGTTCTGCGTGACGGTACAACCCTGATTGTTCAGGTGAAAGAGCGTCCGACCATTGCCAACATCACTTTCTCCGGCAACAAAGCGGTGAAAGAAGATCAGCTGAAACAGAACCTCGAAGCGTCTGGCGTGCGCGTTGGCGAAGCGCTGGACCGCACCACGCTCTCTTCAATCGAGAAGGGCCTGGAAGACTTCTATTACAGCGTCGGTAAATACACCGCCAGCGTCAAAGCCATTGCTACGCCGCTGCCGCGCAACCGTGTGGATCTGAAATTCGTCTTCCAGGAAGGCGTTTCAGCACAGATCCAGCAGATCAACATCGTCGGCAATAAAGCATTTAGCTCTGACGAACTGATCTCGCGCTTCTCACTGCGTGATGAAGTGCCATGGTGGAACGTGGTGGGCGATCGCAAATACCAGAAGCAGAAGTTAGCGGGCGATCTCGAAACCCTGCGCAGCTTCTATCTGGATCGCGGTTATGCGCGTTTCAACATCGATTCTACGCAGGTGAGCCTGACGCCAGATAAGAAAGGCATCTACATCACCGTGAACATCAACGAAGGCGATCAGTACAAGATTGCCGGCGTGATCGTGAACGGCAGCATGGCGGGCCATTCTGCTGAAATCGAAAAGATGACCAGAATTCCAGCGGGTGAGCTGTATAACGGCACCAAAGTCACCCAAATGGAAGATGACATCAAGAAATTGCTGGGCCGCTACGGTTACGCCTATCCGCGCGTAATGACCCAGCCAGAAATTAATGATGCTGACAAAACCGTCAAGCTGCATATCAACGTGGATGCGGGCAACCGTTACTACGTGCGTAAAGTGCGCTTTGAAGGAAACGACACCTCAAAAGATTCAGTGTTGCGCCGTGAAATGCGTCAGATGGAAGGTGCCTGGTTGGGCAGCGACCTCGTCGATCAGGGTAAAGAGCGTCTGAATCGTACCGGTTACTTCGAAACCGTGGATGTGGATACGCAGCGCGTTCCAGGTGCACCAGACCAGGTTGATGTGGTCTACAAGGTGAAAGAGCGTAACACTGGTACCTTCAACTTTGGTGTCGGTTACGGTACTGAAAGTGGCGTGAGCTTCCAGGTGGGTGTGACCCAGGAAAACTGGCTCGGCACCGGCAACACCGTTGGCATTAGCGGCACTAAAAACGATTACCAGACCTATGCTGAGTTCTCATTGACCGATCCGTACTTCACGGTCGACGGTGTGAGCCTTGGCGGTCGTTTGTTCTATAACGACTTTAAAGCCGATGACGCGGATCTGTCTGACTATACCAACAAAAGTTATGGTCTTGACGGTACGCTTGGCTTCCCGGTCAACGAAAACAACACCCTGCGTGTTGGTTTAGGTTACGTGCATAACGACCTCTCCAACATGCGTCCACAGGTGGCGATGTGGCGTTATCTGGATTCAGTCGGTCGTCATCAAGGCTTGAATGATGATGGTGATTTCTCTGCAGATGATTTCACCTTTAACTACGGTTGGACCTATAACACCTTAGACCGCGGCTTCTTCCCAACGCGCGGTAACCGTACCAACCTGAACGGTAAAGTGACGATTCCAGGCTCTGATAACGCGTTCTACAAAGCGACATTGGATAGCCAGCAATATGTGCCGCTGAACCGCGACGGTACATGGGTAGTATTAGGCCGTGGCCGTGTTGGATATGGTGACGGACTTAATGGTAAAGAGATGCCGTTCTATGAGAACTTCTATGGCGGTGGCTCGAGCACAGTGCGTGGCTTCCAGTCCAATACCATTGGTCCTAAAGCTGCGTATCTGAACGATGGCTCATCAACCTGTAATCTCTCAGATCCAAACGGCGTCTGTAAGTCGGATGATGCGGTTGGTGGTAACGCCATGGCGATTGCCAGCCTTGAGCTGATCACGCCAACGCCGTTCCTGAGCGAGAAGTATGCGAATTCCGTGCGTACCTCGGTGTTTATGGATGCCGGTACCGTTTGGGATACCAAATGGCAGAACACCGCGGAAACACGCGCGGCGGGTGTGCCAGATTACAGCGATCCTAATAACATTCGCGTCTCTGCCGGTGTGGCACTGCAGTGGATGTCACCGTTAGGACCGCTGGTATTCTCATACGCCCAGCCGATGAAGAAAGTCGAGGGAGACAAGTCAGAGCAATTCCAGTTTAACATTGGTAAAACCTGGTAAGGCTCTGAGCAGGGAAGTGAAAATACCGTCTTGCACGCGTGCTGCCTGATAATGCGGCACGCTGCAAACACACACGTTGAGGTAAGGAGTTTATAGTGAAAAAGTTGTTCTGTGCTGCTGCTCTGGGTGTTGCGTTAGCTGCTTCTGCGGGTGCCCAAGCGGCTGATAAAGTTGCCGTCGTGAACCTGAGCCAGGTTTTCCAGCAGTCTCCGCAGCGTGCTGCTGTTGCTAAACAGCTTGAAGGTGAATTCCAGAGCCGCGCCTCTGATCTCCAGTCTCAGCAGCAGAAGATCCAGCAAGAAATTCAGGATCTGCAGCGTAATGCATCGACCATGAAAGCGAGCGACCGCACCAAGAAAGAGAAGCAAATCTCTTCTGAGCGTGCTGCCTTTGAACAAAAAGCACAGGCTTTTGACAAAGACAACCAAACTCGTCAGATGCAGGAGCGTAACAAGCTGCTGGCTAAAATCCAGACCGCTGTTCAGTCTGTAGCGAAAAGCGAAGGTTACGATCTGGTTCTGGACTCTCAGGCCGTGCTGTACTCTTCTTCTGATGCTAAAGACATCACTGCTGACGTTGTAAAACAGGTTAAATAATTGATGTCATCAATTCGACTGGCTGATTTAGCCCAGCAGTTGGATGCAGAATTGCACGGAGATGGCGATATCGTCATCTCCGGCATTGCTTCTATGCAATCCGCCACAACTGGCCAAATCACTTTTCTTGCAAACAGCCGCTACCGCGAGCAGCTCGCTACTATCCAGGCTTCAGCCGTGGTGCTGACGGAAGCGGATCTGGAGTGGTGTAAAACGGCCGCCCTGGTGGTGAAAAATCCTTACTTAACTTATGCCCGCATGGCACAACTGCTGGACACCACGCCGCAGCCCGCGCAGAATATCGCGCCCAGTGCGGTGATCGATGCAACGGCTAAGCTGGGTAAGAATGTTTCGGTAGGCGCAAATGCGGTGATCGAGTCCGGCGTAGAGCTGGGTGACGACGTCGTTATTGGCGCAGGATGTTTTGTTGGTAAGCAGACGCGTATCGGTCGCGGCTCACGTTTGTGGGCTAACGTCACGATTTATCACGAAATTCAGATTGGTCAGGATTGTCTGATTCAGTCGGGCACCGTTATTGGTGCTGATGGTTTCGGCTATGCTAACGATCGCGGCAATTGGGTGAAAATCCCACAACTGGGTACCGTAGTGATTGGTAATCGGGTAGAAATTGGTGCCTGTACCACCATCGATCGCGGCGCGCTGGATAACACTCTGATCGGCAATGGTGTTATCATAGACAACCAGTGTCAGATTGCGCACAACGTCGTGATTGGTGATAACACCGCAGTTGCGGGTGGTGTGATCATGGCGGGTAGTCTGAAGATTGGACGTTACTGTATGATTGGCGGCGCCAGCGTCATTAACGGCCATATGGAAATCTGTGACAAAGTGACCGTAACGGGCATGGGCATGGTAATGCGCCCCATCACAGAGCCAGGCGTGTATTCGTCGGGTATTCCACTGCAACCCAACAAAACCTGGCGTAAAACAGCAGCGCTGGTGATGAACATCGATGAAATAAGCAAACGCTTAAAAGCCATCGAACGTAAGGTCGGCAAAGACGACTAAACGCATCCCACGCTACTCGCTTTCATAACAAGAAGTGTACTTTCTGCCACCTTCGGCTAACCCGAGAATGGCAGCAGGTATCGTAAGAAAGCGAAACGCCCCGAACTAATTTGCGGCCTGCGGAAGATCATTTGATCGGTGCAGGCCGTGTTATTGTTGCCATCAGATTTTTTAGGACAGGAAGAGTATTTTGACTACTGAAACGCATACTCTGAAAATTGAAGAGATTTTAGAACTGCTGCCACACCGCTATCCTTTCTTGCTGGTTGATCGCGTGCTGGATTTTGAAGAGCATAAATATCTGCGCGCGGTGAAGAACGTTTCTGTTAACGAACCGTTTTTCCAGGGACATTTCCCTGGTAAGCCGATTTTCCCAGGCGTTCTGATTCTGGAAGCGATGGCGCAAGCGACCGGCATTCTGGCGTTCAAAAGCGTTGGAAAACTGGAACCAGGCGAACTCTATTACTTCGCTGGTATCGATGAAGCCCGTTTCAAACGTCCGGTTGTGCCGGGCGATCAGATGATCATGGAAGTGACCTTCGAGAAAACCCGTCGTGGCCTGACGCGCTTTAAAGGCGTGGCGACCGTGGACGGCAAAATTGTCTGTGAAGCGACCATGATGTGTGCCCGTAGCCGGGAGGCATAATAAGTGATTGATTCAACCGCCAATATCCATCCCAGTTCTGTCATTGAAGAGGGTGCCGTGATCGGCGCCAATGTTCACATCGGTCCGTTCTGCTTTATCGGTGCCAATGTGGAAATTGGTGAAGGAACGGTACTCAAATCGCACGTGGTGGTGAACGGCCATACGCGTATCGGCAAAGACAATCAGATCTACCAGTTCGCTTCCATTGGTGAAGTGAACCAGGACCTGAAATATGCGGGCGAACCAACGCGCGTTGAAATTGGCGATCGCAACCGCATCCGCGAGAGCGTGACCATTCATCGTGGCACCACGCAGGGCGGCAATGTGACCAAAGTCGGCAGCGATAACCTGCTGATGGTGAATGCTCACATCGCGCATGACTGCGTGATTGGCAATCGCTGCATCTTTGCTAACAATGCCACGTTGGGCGGTCACGTCACCGTTGATGATTTTGCCATTATCGGCGGCATGACGGCAGTACATCAGTGGTGCACCATTGGTGCTCACGTGATGGTTGGCGGTTGTTCAGGCGTCGCGCAGGATGTGCCGCCTTATGTCATTGCGCAGGGTAACCACGCAACGCCATACGGTATCAACATCGAAGGTCTGAAGCGTCGCGGCTTTAGCAAAGAAGCGTTGCATGCCATTCGCAACGCGTACAAACTGCTGTACCGCAGCGGAAAAACGCTGGATGAAGTGAAACCAGAGATTGAAGAGCTGGCGAAACAACACAGCGAAGTGCAGCCTTTCTATGACTTCTTTGCCCGTTCTACGCGTGGATTGATTCGTTAATCCATGTCAGCGCGTCCCCTAACGATTGCCCTGGTCGCCGGAGAAACCTCCGGCGATATTCTTGGTGCAGGTCTCATCCGGGCGTTAAAAGCGCGCCATCCCAATGCGCGCTTTGTGGGTGTGGCCGGTCCGCTGATGCAGGCCGAAGGCTGCGAAGCCTGGTATGAGATGGAAGAGCTGGCGGTGATGGGCATCGTCGAAGTGCTGGGACGCCTGCGGCGTCTGCTGAAGATTCGTCGTGACCTGACGCAGCGCTTCACCGAACTCAAGCCGGATGTGTTTGTCGGCATTGATGCGCCGGATTTCAACATCACGTTGGAAGGGAGCCTCAAGCGCGCGGGCATTCGCACTATTCACTACGTCAGCCCTTCCGTTTGGGCGTGGCGTCAAAAGCGCGTTTTCAAAATCGGCCGCAACACCAATCTGGTGCTAGCATTCCTGCCGTTTGAAAAAGCGTTCTACGATCGTTTTAACGTGCCATGCCGCTTTATCGGCCACACCATGGCTGATGCGATGCCGCTACAGCCCGATAAGCTGGCGGCTCGCCGCGAGTTAGGCATCGCTGAAGAGGCGATTTGCCTTGGCTTGTTGCCGGGCAGTCGTGGTGCGGAAGTGGAAATGCTCAGCGCCGATTTCCTGCGCGCCGCGCAGCTGCTGCGTCAGCGCTATCCAGCGCTGGAAATCGTGGTGCCGCTGGTGAACGCCAAACGCCGCGAGCAGTTTGAGCAGATCAAAGCGCAAGTTGCGCCTGAACTGCCGATGCATTTGCTGGATGGCAAAGGTCGTCAGGCGATGCTGGCCAGCGATGCCGCTATTCTTGCATCTGGCACCGCCGCGCTGGAGTGCATGCTGGCGAAATGCCCGATGGTGGTTGGCTATCGTATGAAGCCGTCGACCTTCTGGCTGGCAAAACGTTTGGTAAAAACGCCTTACGTTTCCCTGCCAAATCTGTTAGCCGGTCGCGAGCTGGTAAAAGAGTTGCTGCAGGACGAGTGTCAGCCCGAAGCGTTAGCTGCGGCGCTGGATCCGCTACTGCACGCGGGCCCTGAGCGCGAAGCGCTGCTGAAAACCTTCACCGAACTGCATCAACAGATTCGCTGGAATGCCGATGAGCAGGCGGCGGATGCGGTACTGGAGATCATCAATGGCTGAATTTATCTATCCCAACGCGCAGCTGATTGCTGGCGTTGATGAGGTCGGACGCGGTCCGCTGGTTGGCGCAGTGGTGACGGCGGCGGTGATCCTTGATCCCGCCAACCCGATTGTCGGACTGGCCGACTCGAAAAAGCTCTCCGAGAAGCGTCGTCTGGCGCTGTATGACGAGATCAAAGAGAAGGCGCTGGCCTGGAGTCTTGGTCGAGCCGAGCCAGAAGAGATCGATCAGCTCAATATTCTGCACGCCACCATGCTGGCGATGCAGCGCGCGGTCGCGGGTCTGCACATTGCGCCGGACTTCGTCCTGATCGATGGTAACCGTTGTCCCTCGCTGCCGATGCCCTCGCAGGCGGTGGTAAAGGGCGATAGCCTGGTGAAAGAGATCAGTGCTGCTTCGATCATTGCCAAAGTCACGCGCGATCGTGAAATGGCCGAACTGGATCTGCTGTTCCCGCAATATGGTTTTGCGCAGCACAAAGGTTATCCAACCGCGCTGCACATGGAAAAGCTGACGCAGCACGGCGCCACACCTCATCATCGTCGCAGCTTTGCACCGGTGCGCAACGCCTTGATTGATGCTGACGTGCTGGCAGCCCGCCAGCCAACTACGCTTTAATAGCCTGACACTGTTTTAACCGGAAACTGATATGGCTGAACCTCGTTTTATACATCTTCGCGTCCACAGTGATTACTCCATGGTTGATGGTCTGGCGAAAACCGGACCTTTAGTCAAGAAGGCGGCTGCGCTGGGCATGCCGGCGATCGCCATTACCGACTACATCAACCTGTGCGGGCTGGTGCGTTTTTACGGTAGTGCGCACGGCGCGGGGATCAAGCCGATTGTCGGTGCTGATTTTCAGGTTGCCAGTGAATTAATGGGCGATGAGCTGACGCAGTTAACACTGCTGGCGGCCAATAACACCGGTTATCAAAACCTGACCTTGCTGATTTCTCGTGCGTATCAGCGCGGTTACGGCATTGCAGGCCCCATCATCGATCGTGACTGGCTGCTGGAGCTGGGCGAAGGCCTGATTCTGCTGTCGGGCGGACGTCGTGGCGATGTGGGCCGCAGTCTGCTGCGCGGCAATAGTGCGATGGTCGCGCAGTGTTTGAGCTTTTATCAGGAACACTTCCCAAATCGTTATTACCTCGAATTGATGCGCACCGGTCGCGCCGATGAAGAAGCCTATCTGCATGCCGCCGTCGAGCTGGCGATTGCCGAAGGTATTCCCGTTGTTGCCACCAACGAAGTGTGCTTCCTCAATGAAGAAGATTTTGATGCGCATGAAATCCGCGTGGCGATTCATGACGGCTACACGCTGGACGATCCTAAGCGTCCGCGCAATTACAGTCCTCAGCAATATATGCGCAGTGAAGAGGAGATGTGCGAGCTGTTCTCGGACATTCCGGAAGCGCTGGAAAATAGCGTAGAGATTGCTAAGCGCTGTAACGTGACAGTGCGCCTCGGCGAGTACTTCCTGCCGCAGTTCCCCACCGGTGATATGAGCACCGAAGACTTCCTCGTGGCGAAGTCGCGCGAAGGTCTGGAAGAGCGTATGGAATTCCTCTTCCCGGATGCGGCGGTGCGCGCTGAAAAACGCGTGGAATATGATGAACGTCTGGAGATTGAACTCACCGTTATCAACCAGATGGGCTTTCCCGGCTACTTCCTGATCGTGATGGAGTTTATCCAGTGGTCGAAGGACAACGGCATTCCCGTCGGTCCAGGCCGTGGTTCGGGTGCCGGTTCATTAGTGGCATATGCGCTAAAAATTACCGATATCGATCCGCTGGAATTTGACCTGCTGTTCGAACGCTTCCTGAACCCGGAACGTGTCTCGATGCCTGATTTCGACGTCGACTTCTGCATGGAGAAACGCGATCAGGTGATCGATCACGTGGCCGATATGTATGGACGTGATGCGGTATCGCAGATCATTACGTTCGGTACCATGGCAGCGAAAGCGGTTATTCGCGATGTGGGACGTGTACTCGGCCATCCGTACGGTTTTGTTGATCGTATCTCTAAGCTGATCCCGCCAGATCCAGGCATGACGCTGGAGAAAGCCTTCCTGGCTGAACCGCAGCTGCCGGAGATCTACGAGGCAGATGAAGAGGTGAAAGCGCTGATCGACATGGCGCGGAAACTGGAAGGTGTCACGCGTAACGCCGGTAAACACGCCGGTGGTGTGGTGATCTCGCCGACCAAAATCACCGATTTTGCGCCGCTGTACTGCGATGAAAACGGGCAGTTCCCGGTTACCCAGTTTGATAAGAATGACGTGGAATATGCCGGGCTGGTGAAGTTTGACTTCCTTGGCCTGCGTACGCTCACCATCATCGACTGGGCGCTGAAGATGATTAACCCGCGCCGTGAAAAGCAGGGTTTGCCACCGATTGATATCGCCGCTATCCCGCTTGACGACAAAAAAAGTTTCGACATGCTACAGCGCTCGGAAACCACTGCGGTGTTCCAGCTTGAATCGCGCGGCATGAAAGATTTGATCAAACGTCTGAAGCCTGACTGCTTCGAAGATATGATCGCACTGGTGGCGCTGTTCCGTCCGGGACCATTGCAATCGGGCATGGTAGATAACTTCATTGACCGTAAGCACGGCCGCGAAGAGATTTCTTATCCGGATATTCAGTGGCAGCACGAAACCCTGAAACCGGTGCTGGAGCCGACCTACGGCATCATTCTGTATCAGGAACAGGTGATGCAGATCGCGCAGGTGCTGTCGGGCTATACGCTGGGCGGCGCGGACATGTTGCGTCGTGCGATGGGTAAAAAGAAACCCGAAGAGATGGCGAAGCAGCGTTCGGTGTTCCAGGACGGTGCAGAGAAGATGGGTGTCGACGGCGAACTGTCGATGAAAATCTTCGATCTGGTAGAGAAATTCGCCGGCTATGGCTTTAACAAGTCACACTCCGCTGCTTACGCATTGGTTTCCTATCAAACGCTGTGGCTGAAAGCGCACTATCCGGCAGAGTTCATGGCGGCCGTAATGACCGCTGATATGGATAACACCGAGAAAGTGGTTGGCCTGGTCGACGAATGCTGGCGCATGGGCCTCAAAGTGCTGCCGCCAGATATCAACTCAGGTTTGTATCCGTTCCATGTCAATGACGATGGCGAGATCGTTTACGGCATCGGCGCGATCAAAGGCGTGGGTGAAGGCCCGATCGAAGCGATCCTGGAAGCGCGTAACGAAGGCGGTTACTTCAAAGAGCTGTTTGATCTCTGCGCGCGCACCGACACCAAAAAGATCAACCGTCGCGTGATGGAAAAACTGATCATGTCAGGCGCGTTCGATCGTCTCGGCCCGCATCGTGCGGCCTTGATGAGTGCGCTTGGCGACGCCTTAAAAGCGGCCGATCAGCATGCCAAAGCCGAAGCCATCGGCCAGGCCGATATGTTTGGCGTGCTGGCGGAAGAGCCAGAGCAGGTGGAGAAATCCTACGCCAGCATCACGCCGTGGCCGGAACAAATTCAACTGGATGGCGAACGTGAGACCTTAGGTCTCTATCTTACCGGCCATCCAATTAATCAGTATTTGAAAGAAATTGAGCGTTACGTCGGCGGCATGCGCCTGAAAGACATGCATCCGACAGATCGTGGTAAAGTAACCGTCGCGGCGGGGCTGGTGATTGCCGCCCGCGTGATGGTCACTAAACGCGGCAACCGAATTGGTATTTGTACGATTGACGATCGTTCTGGTCGTCTTGAAGTGATGTTATTTACCGATGCGTTAGATAAATACCAGCAGTTGCTGGAGAAGGACCGTATCCTGATCGTCAGTGGACAGGTCAGCTTTGATGACTTTAGCGGTGGCCTTAAAATGACCGCTCGGGAAGTTATGGACATCGACGAAGCGCGGGAAAAATACGCGCGCGGACTTGCTATCTCGCTGACGGACAGGCAAATTGATGACCAGCTTTTAAACCGTCTCCGCCAGTCTCTGGAGCCTCATCGCTCCGGGACCATTCCGGTGCATCTCTACTATCAGAGAGCCGATGCGCGAGCGAAGCTACGCTTTGGTGCAGCGTGGCGTATTTCGCCCAGCGATCGTTTACTCAACGATTTGCGGTCGTTAGTAGGATCGGAGCAGGTGGAACTGGAGTTTGACTAAAACAGGAACATTATGAGTCTTAATTACCTGGATTTTGAACAGCCAATCGCAGAGCTTGAAGCGAAAATCGACTCGTTAAAATCGATTGGCCGTTCGGATGAGAAACACGATATTAATTTGGATGAGGAAGTGCAGCGTCTGCGCGAAAAAAGCGTCGAGCTGACCCGTAAAATCTTCTCCGATTTAGGCGCATGGCAAGTGGCGCAACTCGCGCGTCATCCGCTGCGTCCTTATACACTGGACTATATCCGCAACGCGTTTGATGATTTCGACGAACTGGCGGGCGATCGTGCTTATGCCGATGATAAAGCGATTGTCGGCGGTATTGCCCGTCTCGACGGTCGTCCAGTGATGATCATTGGTCATCAGAAAGGTCGCGAAACCAAAGAGAAAATCCGTCGTAACTTCGGTATGCCGGCACCAGAAGGCTACCGCAAAGCGCTGCGTCTGATGGAAATGGCTGAACGCTTTAAGATGCCGCTGATCACCTTCATCGACACGCCGGGTGCTTATCCGGGCGTGGGTGCAGAAGAGCGCGGTCAGTCTGAAGCGATCGCCCGCAACCTGCGTGAAATGTCTGGCCTGAAAATTCCGGTGATTTGTACCGTAATCGGCGAAGGCGGTTCCGGTGGTGCGCTGGCCATCGGCGTGGGCGACAAAGTGAACATGCTGCAGTACAGCACCTATTCGGTGATTTCACCGGAAGGTTGTGCATCAATCCTGTGGAAAAGCGCCGACAAAGCACCGTTGGCGGCGGAAGCGATGGGTATCACCGCTGAGCGTCTGAAAGAGCTGAAGCTGATCGACTCCATCATTCCTGAACCGTTGGGCGGCGCGCATCGTCAACCGGTAGATATGGCGGCTTCTCTTAAGCAGCAACTGCTGGCGGATCTGGCCGATCTCGATGTGCTGAGCACCGAAGAGTTGCTCAACCGTCGCTATCAGCGCCTGATGAACTACGGCTACGCTTGATACATCAAACTGAAGCAAGAAGCGGACCTCGGTCCGCTTTTTTTACGCCTGCTAATCGATAATTTCGCATTGGTCGCCATAAATGGCGACCCTACAAAACCGCATCGTTTTCCGTAGGGTCGCCATTCATGGCGACCTTTTCTGGCCTAAGCACCCAACCCAAAGCGCGATGAACCTCAACAGCAGAGCATTCCAGGTTTATCCGCGCGCGCTTTTCGCTATCCTTATTCAGTGCCACAACACCACAGGAGGTGAGCATTGAATATTATTGCGATCATGGGACCGCACGGCGCTTTCTACAAAGATGAGCCTATTCGCGAACTGGATGCTGCCCTTAAGCTGCAAGGCTTCCAAACCGTTTACCCCAATAATGCCAGCGACCTGCTGAAGTTGATTGAACACAATCCGCGTATCTGCGGGGTGATTTTTGACTGGGACGATTACAGCCTGGCGCTGTGTAGCGACATCAATCAGCTCAATGAATATCTGCCGCTGTATGCCTTCATCAACACCCATTCGCAAATGGATGTCAGCATCAACGAGATGCGTATGGCGCTGCACTTCTTCGAATATGCCTTGAGCGCCGCCGATGATATCGCGCTGCATATTCGTCAGTACACCGATGAGTACATCGACAACATCACGCCGCCGCTGACCAAGGCGTTGTTCACCTACGTCAAAGAGGGCAAATACACCTTCTGTACGCCGGGTCACATGGGCGGCAGCGCCTTCCAGAAAAGCCCGGTGGGCAGCTTGTTTTATGACTTCTTCGGCTCGAACACTTTAAAAGCGGATGTCTCGATCTCGGTAACGGAACTGGGTTCGTTGCTTGATCACACCGGCCCGCATCTGGAAGCGGAGGAGTACGTCGCGCGCACCTTTGGCGCCGAGCAAAGCTACATGGTGACCAACGGCACCTCGACCTCGAACAAAATCGTCGGCATGTATGCTGCGCCAGCGGGCAGCACCGTGCTGATTGACCGCAACTGCCATAAATCGCTGACCCATTTGCTGATGATGAGCGACATCATCCCGATCTGGCTCAAACCGACGCGCAACGCGTTGGGCATTCTGGGCGGCATTCCGCAGCGCGAGTTTACGCGTGACAGCATCCAACTAAAGGTCAACGCCACGCCGCGCGCTAGCTGGCCGGTGCATGCGGTGATCACCAACTCAACCTACGATGGCCTGCTATATAACACGCAATTCATCAAACAGACGCTGGATGTGCCATCGATCCACTTCGATTCTGCGTGGGTGCCGTACACCAATTTCCATCCGATTTATGCCGGAAAAAGCGGCATGAGCGGCGATCGTATTCCCGGCAAAGTGATCTATGAAACGCAATCGACACACAAACTGCTGGCGGCGTTCTCACAGGCTTCGCTGATTCACATCAAAGGCGATTACGACGAGCACACCTTCAACGAAGCCTACATGATGCACACCACCACCTCGCCGAGCTACGCGATTGTCTCGTCGATTGAAACCGCGGCGGCGATGCTGCGCGGCAATCCGGGTAAGCGACTGATCAACCGCTCGGTTGAACGTGCGCTGCATTTCCGTCGTGAGATTCAGCGCTTGCGTGAAGAGTGCGACGGCTGGTTCTTTGATATCTGGCAGCCGGAACAGGTCGATCAAGCCGAATGCTGGCCGATCCAGCCGGGCGAAGAGGATTGGCACGGTTTCACTCATGCCGACCGCGATCATATGTACCTCGATCCGATCAAAGTCACCATTCTGACGCCGGGCATGAGCGAGCTGGGCAAGATGGCGGAAGAGGGCATTCCAGCCGCGCTGGTGGCTAAGTTCCTCGATCAGCGCGGTATCGTGGTGGAGAAAACCGGGCCGTACAATTTGCTGTTCCTGTTCAGCATCGGCATTGATAAAACCAAAGCGATGAGCGTGCTGCGTGGACTGACGGAATTTAAGCGCGCATACGATCTCAACCTGCGAGTGAAAAACATGCTGCCGGATCTTTACGCTGAGGATCCCGACTTCTACCGCAACATGCGTATCCAAACGCTGGCGCAGGGCATTCATCAGTTGATCCTGCAACACGATCTGCCGCGCCTGATGTTGAAAGCGTTTGATGTGCTGCCGGAGATGAAGATGACGCCGCATCAGGCGTTTCAGCGCCAGGTGAAAGGTCAGGTGGAAACGGTGGACATTCGCGAGCTGGTGGGGCGCATTTCGGCCAACATGATTCTGCCGTACCCACCAGGCGTGCCGGTGGTAATGCCGGGCGAGATGATTACGGAAGAGAGCCGTTCCGTGCTCGATTTTCTGCTGATGCTTTGCACTATTGGTCGACACTATCCCGGCTTCGAAACTGATATTCACGGTGCAACACTGACGGAAGAGGGACGTTATCTGGTGCGCGTATTGCGTGAAGATGACGAAGGCTAACTTAGGACAATCACCTCTTTCCAACGCCGCTTGTGCCACGTAGGGTAAGCGGCTTATGTCAAAACCGGAGTCGCTATGCTGCAAATAAAACAGATCCACCACATCGCCATTATTGCTACCGATTATCAGCGCAGTAAGGCGTTTTATTGTGATGTGCTGGGTTTTGAATTGTTGGGTGAATATTACCGCGCCGAGCGCGACTCGTGGAAAGGCGATCTGGGTCTGAACGGGGTTTACACCATCGAGCTGTTCTCTTTTCCCTCGCCGCCGCCACGCGTCAGTGGCCCGGAAGCCTGCGGCCTGCGCCATCTGGCGTTTTGCGTTGAGGATGTTGAGCAGTCAATTGCGGCGCTGGCGGAGAAGGGCGTGACGTGCGAGCCGATTCGTATCGATGCGTTAACCGGTAAAGCCTGCACTTTCTTCCCCGATCCGGATGGTTTGCCGCTGGAGCTGTATCAGGCGTAAACTAGCGTCCGCCGCGAGCCGCAATTCGGTGGCTCGCCCGGACGGAACGCGCTCATGTCTTTATCTCATCTTGCTTCGCTGCTGACACCCGACGCTGGCTATGTGCTGGCGTTCAGCGGCGGACTCGATTCCACCGTGCTGCTGCATCAATTGGTCTGCTGCCAACGTCAGCAGCCAGCGCTGCGTGTGCGCGCGTTGCACGTCCATCATGGTCTCAGCCCGAATGCCGATAGCTGGGCGCTGCATTGCCAGCAACTTTGCCAGCAGTGGCAGATTCCCTGTGAAGTGCTGCATGTGCAGGTTGGTGGTCGCGCCAACGGCATTGAAGCGGCCGCCCGCGAGGCGCGCTATCAGGCGCTGTTTCAGCAGCTGCAACCCGGTGAGCACTTACTTACCGCTCAGCACCTTGACGACCAGGCGGAAACGCTGCTGCTGGCGTTAAAACGCGGCAGCGGACCGGCCGGTTTGGCCGCGATGCCGCCGCAGCGCAGCGTTGGTGCACATCGGCATCTGCGTCCCTTGCTCGACGTTAGCCGACAGCAGCTGGAAAACTATGCTGCCGAGCATCAGCTGCGCTGGATTGAAGATGAAAGCAACGGCGATAGCCGCTATGACCGCAACTTCCTGCGTCAGCAGGTTCTACCGTTGCTGCAGGCGCGCTGGCCACACTTCAGCGCCGCCAGCGCACGCAGCGCTGCGCTGTGTGGCGAGCAGGAGCAACTGCTCGACGAGTTGCTGGCTGAACAGCTAGGGCAGCTTAGTGATGCGCAGGGCGCGCTACACTTCCCGCCGTTAATGAGCATGAGCGAAGCACGGCGTCATGCCCTGTTACGCCGCTGGATCGCCCAACAGGGCGGCACGATGCCTTCGCGCGAGGCGCTGAAGCGCATCACCGATGAAGTCATTAACAGCCGTGAAGATGCCAAACCCTGTTTGCGCTTTGGCGCTTTTGAGCTGCGCCGCTATCGCCAGCAACTCTATTGGTTAACGCCGCAGCCATCACTTAGTCAGCACTCGCTAACCTGGCAAGACCGCACGCAGCCGCTCGATTTACCGGCCGGTTTAGGTTCGCTGCAGGCAAATGCGTGGATTGCCGAGCTGCGTCAGCCTGCAGCGGATGAAGCCATCACAGTCCGCTTCCAGGCGCAGGGTTATTATCACTTGCAGGGGCGCGCAGGTGGCCGCGAGATGAAGAAGCTATGGCAAGAGTTGGGCGTTGCGCCCTGGCTGCGCGAACGTATCCCGTTGATTTACTTTAACCAGACGCTAATTAGCGCGCCGGGGCTGTTTATTACCCGTGAAGGCGCAGCCAGCAATGAGCAAGGCTGGCAGGCGATCTGGTTACCACAACAATAAAATGGAGAGCAATGATGAAACTTTGGATGGCAGCGACGTTATTCGCTGCGGCGCTGCCGGCGTTGGCCGACGGCGATGTCAATGCAGGCGCGCAAAAAGCGGCAAGCTGCATGACGTGTCACGGTGCCGAGGGCAAAAGCGCGGTGCCGCTCTATCCCAATCTGGCCGGGCAACATGGGCCTTATCTGCTGCATTCACTGCAAGCTTATAAAAAAGGCGAGCGGAGCGGTGGCCAGGCGGAAGTGATGAAAGCGTTTGTGGCAGGATTGAGCGATCAGGATATGGCAGATTTATCGGCGTATTACAGTTCGTTAAAGCCTTAAACGAAGTGGGCGGGATGGGATTCCCGCCCGAGAGAGGTTTTACTCGTCTTCGCTAACGACGACGGTGCCCAGCTCCGGATGGGTGAAGCTGGCGATGTGGTCGAGCCGCACTTCGCGGGTCTCGCCTGAGAGATCGACGGCAAGGTACTCAACATTTTTACGTGAGACCATGTCCACGGCTTTCGCCTTGAGCTGATCGCCGTTTTTAAGCTCTAACGACAGCGTCCAGTTTTTTTGGCAGGCGAGTTCGAGGTTGTCGTAATCATCGCAGTTGATGGGTTTATAGGCTTCATTCGTCAACATAGTCGCTCACCAATAAGTTTGCAGCGGCATACGCTGCTTGTTCCCTGAGAGAAGAGTTTAGCGCAGAATCAGCGGCAATATCGTTGAGAGCCTTCAACGCACAACCTATGGCGTCTGGCACATACCCAAGGTCGCCGCTACCAATTTCGGCATACTTCTGGCGAACTAACTCACAATACTTTTGCACATACACCTCCTCAGCAGAGTTGATACTCTGGATGATAGGCGACTATATCACAGGAATTTCATGGAAATCAGCCCGGTCGTCACGGGAATGATGCAAGGAAATGGGCAAAAGTGACATTTCGCGCTGGTCTCATGCACGCAGCGTGCGCACAAAAGGTTAAGTTGATGAACAGGTTATTACACGACGCAACGTCGAGCCAAACGGCAGGTGACAGATGATTGTGCTGTCCCGATCGGTTTCACTTGCAGATAATGAAGTGGAACTCAGTGCCATCCGTGCGCAAGGTGCCGGTGGCCAGCATGTGAATAAAACCTCCACGGCGATTCACCTGCGGTTTGATATTCATGCATCGTCGCTGCCGCCGTTCTATAAAGAGCGACTGCTGGCGGCCAGCCATCATTTGATCACTGCAGAAGGCGTGGTGATCATCAAAGCGCAGGAGCATCGCAGCCAGGAAATGAATCGGGAAGCGGCCGTGCAGCGGCTGATTAATCTGATTCAGGAGTTAACCACGGTGGAAAAAGTGCGGCGCGCGACCAAACCCACGCACGGCTCTAAAGTGAGGCGGCTGGAGGGTAAAACCCTGCGCAGTAACGTGAAGGCGATGCGCGGAAAGGTGCAATAAAAAACGCCTCCGGCTGGAGGCGTTTTAGCGTTACTTGTTCAGGGCTTTCGCCAGGAAGTCGACGATGTCATGTTGCTTAATCATCTGCTTCTCGCTGGCGGTACGCGCCTTGTACTCGATCTCTTCGTTATCGAGATTACGATCGCCAATCACGATGGTGTGCGGCACGCCAATCAGCTCCATATCTGCAAACATCACGCCCGGACGCTCTTTACGGTCATCCAGAATCACGTCAATGCCTTTGGCACGCAGCGTGTTGTACAGCTCTTCAGCCAACTGCTGCACACGGAAAGATTTGTGCATGTTCATTGGCAGAATCGCCACTTCAAACGGTGCTAATGCTGCAGGCCAGATGATGCCGCGCTCGTCGTTGTTCTGCTCAATCGCAGCCGCTACTACGCGCGTGATACCGATACCGTAACAACCCATGGTCATCACCTGGTTACGACCATCTTCGCCTTGTACTGCCGCTTTCATCGCTTCGGAGTACTTGGTACCCAATTGGAAGATGTGACCCACTTCGATACCGCGTTTAATCTGCAGCGTGCCTTTGCCGTCTGGGCTTGGATCGCCTTCCACCACGTTACGGATATCTTCCACACGTGGTTCTGGCAGATCGCGCCCCCAGTTGATGCCGCTCAAATGCTTGCCATCAATGTTCGCACCGGCGCAGAAGTCGCTGATTTTCGCCACGGTACGATCGGCGATCACTGGCATGGTCAAACCGACCGGGCCGAGTGAGCCTGGACCGGCACCGAGCAGCGCGCGAATCTCATCTTCACTCGCCATTTCCAGCGGTTCAGCGACGATATCCAGATTTTCGGCTTTGATCTCGTTCAGCTGATGATCGCCGCGCAGCAGCAGGGCAACCAGCGTGTGGCCGCTCTCTTCGGTGGCTTTGACGAACAGCGTCTTGACAGTTTTCTCAATCGGCAGCTGATGTTGCTCAACCAGCTCGGCGATAGTCTTGGCGTTTGGCGTATCGAACTGCGTCATGGCGGTTGTTGCCTGCGGACGCTCGCCAGCCGGCGCTACGGCTTCGGCTTTCTCAATGTTGGCCGCATAATCGGATTCGCTGGAGAAGATCACGTCATCTTCACCGCTCAGCGCTAACACCTGGAATTCATGTGATGCGCTGCCGCCGATAGAACCGGTGTCAGCTTGTACGGCGCGGAAATCCAGACCCATACGGCTGAAGCTCTGGCTATATGCGCGGTACATCGCGTCGTAGGTTTCCTGCAACGATTCCTGCGTGGTGTGGAACGAGTAAGCATCTTTCATGATGAACTCGCGTGAACGCATCACACCAAAGCGCGGACGCACTTCATCACGGAATTTGGTCTGGATCTGATACAGATTAATCGGCAACTGCTTATAAGAGCTCAGTTCGTTGCGGATCAGATCGGTGACCACTTCTTCGTGGGTTGGACCCAGCACGAAGGGACGTTCGTGACGGTCTTTAATGCGCAGCAGTTCCGGGCCGTACTGCTCCCAACGGCCACTCTCTTCCCACAGATCGGCAGGCTGAACCACCGGCATGGAGATCTCAATCGCACCGGCGTTGTTCATCTCTTCACGCACGATGTTTTCAACTTTTCGCAGCACGCGAATACCGGTCGGCAACCAGGTATAAAGACCAGAAGCCAGTTTGCGGATCATGCCGGCGCGCAGCATCAGCTGGTGGCTGATCACTTCTGCATCGGAAGGTGTCTCCTTCAGAGTGGAGAGCAGATATTGAGTAGTACGCATTGATTACGATTCCAGTTATACGGAAGGAGACTGACAAAATTTTTCTGGCGGCTAGTGTACCAGCGAGAACAATCACTCAAAAGCGCGTTTTAACGGGGATCGAGGGCGATCACCTCGGTTCCTGCCGCATCAATGCGCCAGCGCACGTTAAAGTCGAGTAGCCAGGCGGCATATTCACGATCTTCGGTCTCACCTTTACGGTAAGCCGGACGCGGATCCTGCGCTAGCACCTCACTGATGAAACGCGCTAACTGCGGGTAGGTTTTCTGCTGCTGTTGGAGCTGGCTCTGCGCCAGCAGCGAAAAGCGTACCGGCATGCTGGCATCAGGTGCCGCCTGCGCAAACCCGGCGCGCGCGTCTGGCAGCGCTTCGGCAAATGGCAGATAAGGTTTGATATCCACCACCGGCGTGCCATCGACTAAATCGAGGCTGCCGAGCTGCAAGATCACCTGCTGCTTCTCGCAGCGAATGCCTTTTAACTCAACCAGCGACATGCCGACAGGATTAGGGCGAAAGGTTGATCGAGTGGCAAACACGCCCATACGCGTATTGCCGCCGAGGCGCGGTGGACGTACGGTCGGACGCCAGCCACCTTCCAGGGTTTGGTGAAACACAAACAGCACCCACAAATGACTGAATTCTTCGAGCCCGCGCACCGCTTCCGGCTGATTATAAGGCGGCAGCAGATGCAGCTCGCCGCCGCCATCCTGCACCAGACCGGGCTGGCGCGGGACGGCAAACTTCTCTTTCCACGGCGAACGAATTACGCCGATTTGCGCGAAGGCAAACTCACTCATTGATTCGAGACTTTCAGTGCAGAGCCCTGGCAAATGGCCTGGCGATAGCATCCCGGCGTGCTGGTGACAATTTCGCACTTATGCAGCAGGACGGCGTTGGCTTTCATGCCGGCCGCTCGGATCTGCAGGCGCTTGCGCGCGGTGTTGATGTTAGGTGGCGAATCCTGGCTGCTGCTCTGGCAATCTTCAGCGGACACTTCGCCCAAATCGCGGAACGGGTTGCTGACCAGATCGGCCGCATCGGTGTAGATCTTCACCGGCGCAGGACGTGGAGTCGGTTTGCGTTCTGGCTCGCTGGATGCCTGTTGCGGGCGAGAAGGAGCACTGCTTATCGGGTGATATTCACGCACACACCCGGTTAGCATCAATGCCAACAAGCAGAGCGGTAAAAAACGCATGGCAACATCCTCAAGTAATAAAAAGTGGCGTTATTGAAACAAGGACGACAATAAATAACAAGTCAGGTGCAATTTATGGCAAAAGAAAGGGCGGCCGAAGCCGCCCTGTAAGGCATGAAAGGTGAAAATTACCAGCCTTTCACTGCGCCGCCGTTGAAGATCTTGTTGGCCGCTTCAGACACTTCGTCTGACTGGTAAGCCTCAACAAACTTCTTCACGTTCTCAGCGTCTTTGTTGTCTTCACGGGTCACGATCAGGTTCACGTAAGGTGAATCTTTGTCTTCCACGAAGATGCCATCTTTCGCTGGCGTCAGACCAATCTGGCTAGCGTAAGTGGTGTTGATCACCGCCAGAGCGATCTGCTGATCGTCAAGTGAACGTGGCAGCTGCGGCGCTTCCAGCTCAACAATCTTCAGTTTTTTCGGGTTCTCAGTGATATCCAGTGAAGTTGGCAGCAGACCAACGCCATCTTTCAGTTTGATCAGGCCCACTTTCTGCAGCAGCAGCAGAGAACGTCCCAGGTTGGTTGGATCGTTGGGAATAGCGATCTGTGAACCGTCCTGCAGCTCATTCAGTGATTTGATTTTCTTCGAGTAGCCCGCGATTGGGTAAACGAAGGTGTTCGCCACCGCAGTCAGCTTGTAGCCACGATCTTTGATCTGCTGATCCAGATACGGTTTGTGCTGGAAGGCGTTAGCGTCAATATCACCTTTGCTCAGCGCTTCGTTTGGCAACACGTAATCGTTAAAGGTTACCAGCTCAACGTCGAGGCCATATTTCTCTTTCGCCACTTTCACCGCGGTTTCAGCAACCTGCTGCTCAGCACCGACAATCACACCCACTTTAATGTGGTTTGGATCTTTTGCTTTCTGATCGCATCCTGCCAGCGCAATTGCGCCAATCAGAGCACCCACAGCGGCAATCTTTTTAAATGTAAAAGACATATCCCTTCCTTAATAGAGGACTATTGATGTTGCTTGCTTACTTATGGGACACAGCACGTACGATGCGGTCGCCACAGAATTGGATTAAATAGACCAGCACAACCAGCAGAACCAGCACGGTGTTCATTACAGTCGCGTTATAGCCGATGTAACCGTATTGGTAGCCAATCTGACCCAAACCGCCAGCGCCAACCGCTCCGCCCATTGCGGAGTAGCCAACCAGGGTAATCAGGGTAATTGTAGCGGCATTCACCAGACCTGGCAGCGCTTCCGGCAGCAGGACTTTGCGCACGATCTGCAGCGGCGTGGCGCCCATGGCGCGTGATGCTTCGATCAAACCGGTTGGCAGCTCCAGCAGGGCGTTTTCCACCATACGTGCAATAAACGGCGCGGCACCCACGGTCAACGGCACGATAGCAGCTTGCAGGCCAATCGAAGTGCCGACGATGGCGCGGGTGAACGGAATCATCCACACCAGCAGGATAATGAACGGAATTGATCGGAAGATATTCACCAGCGCCGACAGCACGCGATAAAGCACGTTGTTGGCCAGAATCTGGCCGGGACGCGTCACATACAGCAGCACGCCCACCGGAAGACCGAGGACAAAACCAAAGAAACCAGAGACAAAGGTCATCATCAGCGTTTCCCAGACGCCGCGCGTCAGTAACCACATCATCGCTTCAGACATAACCCAACACCTCTACTTTCACATGATTTTCTTTCAGCCAGGCAATGGCGGCTTGTGTATCTGTTTCGCTGCCATCCATCTCAGCCAGCATGATGCCGAACTTCACGCCACCGGCGTAATCCATCTGCGCACTAATAATGTTGTTATTGACGTTGAAGCGACGGGCCGCTTCAGAGAGCAGCGGAGCATCAACCGATTTGCCGGTGAACTCCAGACGCAGCAGCGGCACACTTTCGGCTGTTGGCTGTGGCGCCATGCGTTGCTGGTAATCGTCGGGGATATCCAGATGCAATGTCGATTGAATGAACTGCTGCGCCAGCGGCGTTTTCGGATGCGAGAACACTTCGCTCACGCTGTCTTTCTCTATTAACTCACCGTTGCTGATGACCGCAACCTGATCGCAGATGCGTTTCACCACATCCATTTCATGGGTGATCAATAGAATGGTAATGCCGAGACGGCGGTTAATGTCTTTCAGCAGTTCCAGAATCGAACGCGTGGTGGCAGGATCCAGTGCGCTGGTGGCTTCATCACACAGCAGCACTTTTGGATTGCTTGCCAGTGCACGGGCAATCGCGACACGCTGCTTTTGTCCGCCAGAAAGATTCGCTGGCCAGCTATCATGCTTGTCGGATAATCCCACCAAATCCAGCAATTCGCTAACACGCTTCTTTATCTGTTCACGTGAAAGATTACCCAACTCTAAGGGCAGCGCCACGTTGCCGGAGACGGTGCGGGAGTTCATCAGGTTAAAGTGCTGGAAAATCATGCCAATCTGGCGGCGTGCCAGCGTCAATTGACCAGAGGAAAGCGTGGTTAGCTCCTGGCCATCTACCAGCACGCGTCCAGAGGTTGGGCGCTCCAGCAGATTGACGCAGCGAATCAGTGTACTTTTACCGGCACCAGATGAACCGATGACGCCATAAATCTGTCCAGCAGGCACGTGCAGGCTGACGTTCGACAGCGCCTGAATGGTGCGTGAACCTTGCTGGAACACTTTGGTGATATTCTCAAGTTTAATCATTAGTTTATTTATTATCGTGTTGCATAGTCCGTGGTGTATCGGGCTTCACTCAGCAGGGCTGTGCGAAATTTGGATGGATGTTAAGGCATCCAGACGGCTAAATCAATGGAAGTCATTCAAACTGCCATTCTCTCGCTATACGCAATCATGCGATACTTAGCGACACATTTTCAGCAGGAGTTTCTACGTGGCGAACAAAGTCCCGGCTATTTTTCTTGATCGTGATGGCACATTGAATGTCGATCACGGCTATGTTCATGAAATCGATAATTTCGAATTCATCGATGGCACCATCGAAGCGCTGCAGGCGCTGAAAAAGATGGGCTATGCGCTGGTACTGGTGACGAACCAGTCGGGCATTGCGCGTGGCATGTTTACCGAAGATCAGTTTATGCAGCTCACCGAATGGATGGATTGGTCGCTGGCCGATCGCGATGTTGATCTGGATGGCATCTATTTCTGTCCGCATCTGCCTGATGCCACAGTAGAAGCATATCGCCAGCAGTGTGATTGTCGTAAGCCGCAGCCGGGCATGTTGCTCTCCGCGCAGCAGCATCTGGATATCGATATGGCTTCTTCTTATATGGTAGGCGACAAAATAGAAGATATGCAGGCGGCGTTAGCAGCGGGTGTGGGCACGAAAGTGCTGGTACGTAGCGGCAAGCCGGTAACGCCGGAAGGTGAAGCGGCAGCGGATTGGGTGATTAATAGTCTGGCAGAGCTGCCTGCACGCATTAAAAAGGCCTAAAAACGGGCCTTTTGCGCAAATTTCAAGCGAACAGCAAAAAACTTGAAATTTGCACTTGTCAGCTCCGAATAACTCCCTATAATGCGCCACCACTGAGACGGCAAAGCGG
>NZ_DALYOQ010000055.1:0-22319 GCF_031974595.1 Pantoea sp. CTOTU46764
CTTTTGGCATTCTGAAACTGCCAGATGCTTAGCGGGCGGAATCCCTGCGATGTCAACGCACTGCTTATCTGACATGCATTACGCCATGAATGGCGACCCTACGATAATGTTAATCGCCCCAACGGCTGCGTAAATAATTCACCGCATCCTGAGTTTGTGGCTGATTCAGGTAATTCTCGCGGAACAAAATGGTGCCGTTAATTTGCGGTACTGAATCGTTGAGATCGAGCTGCTTTTTCAACTCCGGCACGCCGCCATTCACCGTCCAGTCAGGTTCGCTTTTCGACGCTTCGCCGATTTTGTACAGCGCCACACCGATATAGAGCCGTGTATGCGTCGGCTTCACCACGTCCGCCCACCAGTTGGCTAACACGTCGTAGCGTGCGGCCTGGCGCGCAAACGGCCAGTAAAGCTGCGGCGCGATGTAATCCAGCAGTCCCATTTGCACCCAGCGACGTGTATCGGCATAGGCTTCGTCGTAGGCGGCCGCGCCGCGCGTGTCGGAACCCGCCGCATCATGCGACAAATTGCGCCATACGCCCGCCGGGCTAACGCCAAATTCCACGTTCGGGTTCAACTGCTTGATGGTGCGTGACACCTGCTCAATTAACAGCAGCGTATTGTTGCGGCGCCAGTCGGCTTTTGAGGCAAAACCCTGACCATACTGGCGGAACGTGGCGTTGTCATTGAGAGCTGAACCGGGCGTTTCGGTATAGAAATAGTCATCGAACTGCACGCCGTCGATTGGATAGTGCGACACCACTTCCGCAACGATGCTGGTGATCCAGTCACGCGCGGCGGGAATGCCGGGATCGAGTACGAAACGGTCGCTGGCGGTACGAATCCAGTCACGATGCAGCACAAATACGCTGGCCGGTTGCAGCGAAAGCGTATTATTCAGCGCGTTAACCGTGGACGGTTTGACGTTGGTTGAGACGCGATAAGGGTTGAACCACGCGTGCACCTTCATGCCGCGTTTGTGCGCCTCATCCAGCATGAACTTCAACGGATCGTAGCCGGGATCTTCGCCAATCTTGCCAGTGAGCATATCTGACCACGGCAAGATGCTGGAACGCCACAGCGCGGTGCCATCCGGCTTCACCTGGAAAAACACGGTATTGATGCCGAGGCTTTTCAGTTTATCCAGCTTGTCGGTCAACGCCTGTTGCTGCTGGTGGATGCGGTTGGCCGGGCTGGCATTGACTGAATTGATCGGCGGCCAGTCGAGGCGTGAAACGGTGGTGAGCCACACGCCGCGCACCGGCTCTTTGCTCAGCGCTGGTTTGGTGGGCATTGGCGGTTTGGTCACCGTCGGCAACGGCGTGACCAACGATTTTGGCGGCGGCGAGGAGCAACTGGCAAGAGAGAGGGCGACGGCAACGGCAATCAGCGCAGCGGATTTTTTGTAGGTATTAACCCAGGGAAAACGATGTGAACAGGCTATGGTAAACTCCCTTTTATGCAACTTTCTGTTCGAAGAGCCCCATTCTCTTATCATGCGAACTAAAGTCAATATAATCGGGAAACTGCAGGTCGCCATGAATGGCGACCCTACAAAAGACATTCGCGTTCACGTAGGGTCGCCATTTATGGCGACAGCCACCAAACACCATTGAGGAACCCAAAACCTATGCAATACGAAGACCTTTATCGCCGTATCGGCCAGATCATCTTTAGTTGTGGCCCCGAAGGTGCGCGGGAATTGATCGTTCAGGCTGAACTGTTTGCGGACGATGATGGCGGGCAGTTTCAATTCGATTACATCGATGAAAACGGTGAACCGGATTGGTTTGAACCCGATGCGCGCGCGATTGGCGATCTCTCGGAGGCGCTGAAGGATTTTCAGCAGTACTTCGTGGATAACAACATGACCAACGGTTTGCCGGTGTGGCGCAAATGCGCGATTAACCTCAACGTGCTGGAAGAAGCCATCAGCATCGACGTGCAGTACGACTGAGTTCCGCGGCATCCTTGCCCGGAATCAATGCGTTACGAGCGTAACGCCACCATCTCCTCGTTTTTACGCGCCACGCGTTTGCGCTGCACAATGCGGCTGGCGGCAACCACACCCAGCGTTAACAGGCCGGTGGCGATAATCTCTGGACGGTGTTGTTGGTTAAACAGCATGGCAATCAACACGCCGACAATGAACACCATCGTCGCCCACGTCAGGCCAGGGAACAGCCACATGCGATAGCTGAGGATTTCGCCGCGCGCTTCGCGCTTTTTGCGCAGCACCAGATGAGACGCGGCGATCACCAGATACACCAGCAGCGCGATGGCACCGGAACTGGCCAGCAGGAACTCAAATACCGCGCTTGGCGCCAGATAGTTGGCGATCACCGCGAGGAAGGCGGCCGCCGTAGAAAGCAGTACCGCGACCCACGGCGTGCCGCTGCGGGTGGTGCGCGATGCGATGGCAGGCGCATCTTCACGGCGCGACAGCGAGTAGATCATGCGGGATGCGGTATACAGCGCGGAATTGAGGCAGCTACACACCGCAATCAACACCACCACATCAACAATCTGCTTCGCGTACGGCACGTTCATCATCTGCATCGCCGTCTGGTAAGAACCGGCTTTCATCAGCGACGGCGTATTCCACGGCACCAGCGCCACCACAATGAAAATCGACAGCAGATAGAACAGCGCGATACGCCAGATCACCGAGTTGGTCGCCTGGGTAATTTGCTTCTTCGGCTCGCGCGATTCAGCGGCGGCGATGGTGACGATCTCGGTGCCCATAAACGAGAACATGGTGGTGAGGATGGCGGCCAGCACCGCGCCAATGCCATTCGGCATAAAGCCTTGCGTGTCATACAGATGTGAAATCCCTTGCGTGCTGCTGCCCGGCATCAAACCGAACACCGCCAAACTACCCGCGCAGAGGAATGCCACAATCGCCACCACTTTCAGCAGGGCGAACCAGAATTCAAACTCGCCATAATTTTTCACGCTGAACAAGTTACTGATGGTCAGAAATGAAGTGATCGCCAGCGTATATTCCCATACAGGAACCTGCGGAAACCATGAATGCAGGATGGTGCCAGCGGCGTTGGCTTCCAGCGGGATCACTAATACCCAGAACCACCAGTACAGCCAGCCGATGGTGAAGCCAGCCCAGCGGCCGAGCGATTTGTCGGCGTAAGTGGAGAAAGAGCCGGAATCCGGCGATGCCACCGCCATTTCCGCCAGCATGCGCATAATCAGCACCACCAACGCGCCCGCAGCGATGTAGGCCAGCAATACCGCCGGACCGGCTTCGGCGATCGCATGGCCTGAACCAACAAACAATCCGGCACCAATCACGCCACCAATCGATAACATCCGCACATGACGTGGCTTCAGGCCTTGCGCCAGTACATCGGCATTCTGTGAACTCATCAATATTTCTCCAAAGCGTCTCTCAGGCCGCGCCATGCGCAACCGGGTTACAACAGGTGAGAAGCCCAGCCCGCCGCACGGGCTAGGTAGCGTGTTACGAATCGGCGTGTTGACTCAGCACGCTGCTGAGGATTTCCAGCGCCTGACCGAACTGTGCATCAGGAATGGTGAGCGGATAGAGGAAGCGGATGACATTGCCCTGCGGGCCGCAGGTGAGCAGCAGCAGCCCACGCGCCATCGCCTGTTGCTGGATAGTTTGCGCGGTTTGCGCGCTGGCAAACTCCACCGCGATCATCGAGCCAAGGCCGCGGATATCGGTGATGGAGGAGCACTGACTGCGCGCGCTGTGCAGGAAGTCGGTTAACTGCGCGCCAAGTTGTGCAGAACGTTCACACAACTTCTCGTCGGCGATCACGTCCAGCACCGCATGCGCTGAGGCAATCGCCAGCGGGTTACCGGCGTAAGTACCGCCCAATCCACCCGGACCTGGCGCATCCATGATCTCGGCGCGGCCGCTGACCGCCGATAACGGCATGCCGCCCGCGAGGCTTTTCGCCATGGTAATGAGATCCGGTTTCACCGCATAGTGATCCATCGCAAACAGCTTGCCGGTACGGGCAAAGCCGGTTTGCACCTCATCGGCAATCAGCAGAATGCCGTGCTCATCGGCTAGCGCACGCAGACGGTTGAAGAATTCAGGCGGCGCGACGTGGAAGCCGCCTTCACCCTGAATCGGCTCCAGCACAATAGCGGCAACATCCTGTGGTGCGATGTCCTGAGTGAAAATGTCCTGCAAGCTGGATAGCGCATCATCAACGCTGATGCCGGTCACGCTGTTGGGATAGCGCGCGTGCCACACCGACGCGGGCATCGGGCCGAAGTCGCGTTTGTAAGGTGCCACTTTGCCGGTCATCGCCATGGTCATAAAAGTACGACCGTGGAAAGAGTTGCCGAAGGTGATGATGCCGTGACGACGCGTTGCCGCCCGTGCCACTTTCACCGCGTTTTCGATCGCTTCAGCGCCGGTGGAGAAGAAAGCGGTTTTAGCTTTACCCACAATCGGTACCACGCGATTGAGGCGTTCAGCCAGCGCCACATAGCTCTCATACGGCGTCACCTGGAATGCGGTATGGGTAAATTTCGCTAACTGATCGGCAATCGCCTGCACGATGCGCGGATGGCGGTGACCGGTGTTCAGCACCGCGATGCCGCCGGCGAAATCGATCCAGCTGTTACCTTCACCATCGCGCAGCGTGGCGTTCTCCGCGTGCTCGACATACCACTGACAAAGATTGCCGGTGCCGCGTGGCAGGGCATCATCTTTACGTTGCTGCAACTGGCTGTTTTTACCTTCCATAACCTTTCCTTAGCGATAAGCGTCTTTACAAATCACGATAAACACGCTTATTTATGCCTGCGCTGCGCTATCTTGCCAGAGCCACTTTCAGTGAAAAGAGGGGAGCCAATTGCGAAGTTTGTACGCCGATCATGTATTAGAGCGCATGCAGTTTATGCCGGAAGGAACATTGCAGCAGCGTTTGCTGAGTTGTATGCAAGCCGCTATCGCTGAAGGCATTTTTCCGCGTGCCACGCGCTTGCCCGCCACGCGCGATTTGGCGCGTGAGCTGTCGGTGTCGCGAAATACGGTGTTAAATGTGTACGAGAATTTGATGGCGCAAGGCTACGTCACGGCGCGCACCGGCAGCGGCACCTGGATTGCAGAAAACTTGCCGGAAGGATCGCTTAACACACCGCGCAAAGAGGCAACTGTCGAAGCGTTGACCGCGAAACCGGCGGCGATTTCTAAACGCGGCGCCTCGCTGCTCGGCCATGCCAATGCCTCGCCGTATCAGTGGGGCGCTTTTGTGCCTGGCGCACCGGATGTCACGCAGTTCCCGCATAAACTTTTCAGCCAGATCCAGGCGCGTTTGAATCGTGAACCGGATATTGAACGGCTGATCTACAGCAGCAACGGCGGCTGTCCGCAGCTGCGCGCCGCGCTGGCGGAGTATCTCAGCGTGGCGCGTTCGGTGCGTGCCGATGCCGATCAAATCATCATCACCGAAGGGATTCATCAGGCGGTGGATTTGGTTTCACGCGTGCTGTGCGATCCTGGTGATCAGGTGTGGATCGAAGAGCCCGGTTATTGGGGTACGCGCAATCTGCTGCGCATTAATGGCTTGAAAATCAATGCCATTGCGGTGGATGAGCAGGGTTTAATTCCCGATTTGCCACCACGCAGTCGCGCACCGAAGATGATTTTCGTGACACCGTCACACCAATATCCGCTGGGCGTGCATCTCAGCCTGGAACGCCGCAAGCAACTGCTCGATCTGGCGCGTAAACATAAAACCTGGCTGGTGGAAGATGATTACGACAGCGAGTTTCGCTTCTCCGGCCAGCCATTTCCCTCACTGCAAGGCTTCGAGCCGGATGCGCCGGTGATCTATATGGGCACTTTTAGCAAGACGCTCTATCCGGCGCTGCGCCTTGGTTATCTGGTGGTGCCAAAAGCGCTGGCGCAGCCGCTGCGTGTGGCGGCGGCGGAACTGTATCGCGGCGGCCATTTGCTGGTGCAGCGTGCGCTGGCGGAGTTCATCCAGAAAGGGCATTACATGTCGCACATTCGCCGCATGCGTAAGCTCTACAGTCAGCGGCGGCGCTTTATGGTTAGCCTGATTGAGCGTTATTTAGGGGCTGCTTTTTTGCCGGTGGTTAATCACGAAGCGGGATTGCATTTGGTGATGAATTTGCCAACCGGCTGTGACGATGTGGCGGTCGCCGCGCTGGCGCTGAGGCGCGGCGTGAAGGTGCGACCGCTGTCGCAATATTATATGCATCCGCAGGAGCGGCGCGGGTTGCTGCTGGGTTTTGCCTGCGTCGATGAGCGGCAGTGTCAGGATGCGTTTGGTACCTTGAAAGGGTGTTTGGCGGAGATGGGAATAATTTGAGGTGGAGGTCGCCATAAATGGCGACCCTACAACGGCCGCATCGTCTTCGTAGGGTCGCCATTTATGACGACCTGGTCAACTTATGGCTGCGCGATGCTATCCAAACGCTGCAAAACTTCAGGCGTAAGTTTCACCTCGGCACTCGCCATGTTCTGCTTCAGGTGCTCCGGCGATGAGGTGCCCGGAATCAGCAAAATGTTAGGCGAACGCTGCAGCAGCCAGGCCAGCGCCACCTGCAGCGGTGTCGCGTTAAGCTCATTTGCCACCTCGCTCAGCCGATCCGATTGCAGCGGTGAAAAACCGCCGAGCGGGAAGAACGGCACGTAAGGAATGCCTTGTGCTGCCAACTGATCAACCAAGGCCTCATCCTGGCGATTGGCCAGATTGTAGAGGTTCTGCACGCAGGCGATCGGCGTCATCGCCTGGGCATCGGCCACCTGTTTGGCGGTAACGTTGCTCAGACCAATATGACGAATCAGCCCGCGCTCTTTCAGCTTGATCATCGCCTCAACCTGCGGCTCCAGCGAACCTTCCTTCGGCCCATGCACGTCCAACATCGAACGCAGATTCACCACTTCCATCACATCCAGTCCGAGATTACGCAGGTTATCTTCCACTGCTTGCGTCAACGCTTCTGGTGTAAACGCCGGTAACCAGCCGCCTTTCTCGTCACGACGCGCGCCCAGTTTGGTGACGATTACCAGATCGTCGGTGTAAGGATGAAGCGCCTTCTTGATCAGCTGATTGGTAATGTGCGGACCATAGAAGTCACTGGTATCAATGTGATTCACGCCTGCCGCGACGGCATCGCGCAGCACCTGCAAAGCACGCGCTTCGTCTTTCGGCGGACCAAACACGCCGGGACCAGCTAACTGCATGGCACCGTAACCGAGTCGAGCAACCTGGCGATCGCCAAGGGTGTAAGTCAATGCTGGATGAGACATGGAAAGCTCCTTCGTCAGTGTGTGGTTAGATTGTAATCGCCAAAATGCTGTGCAACTATCCGTACAAATCGGGACACACTGTACGAGGTGGCGAACAATGGCATTGGATATCGCACTACTGCACGCGGTGGTAGCGGTGGCAAAAGCGGGTGGTTTTCGCGAGGCGGCGCGTGTCACCGGCAGCAATCCGTCGCGTTTAAGTGATGCGGTGCGGCGCGCTGAAGAGCAGCTCGGCGTGCGGCTGTTTAATCGCACCACGCGCACCGTGGCGTTAACCGAAGCTGGCAGGGCGCTGATGTCGCGACTGCTTCCGGCGATGAATGAAGTGGATGCGGCGCTGGATGCACTGAATACGTTCCGCGATACGCCGGGCGGCACCTTGCGCTTGAATGTGCCGGTGAGCGCCGCGCGCATCGTGTTACCGGCGATTGTGCCGGGATTTCTGCAGCGCTATCCCGATATCCAGCTCGACGTGGTGGCGGAAAGTAATGTGCAGGACGTGTTCCGCGATAGCTGTGATGCTGGCATTCGTTACGACGATCATCTGGAGCAAGATATGGTGGCGCTGCCGATCGGCCCGCGTACCCAGCGCTTTGCGTTGGCGGCATCTCCAGCGTATCTGGCGCAGTTCGGCACGCCGCAGCATCCGCGCGACCTGGTGCAGCATCGCTGTTTGCACGGTCGCTATGCGACGGGCGTAATTGCCGAATGGGAATTCACCTGCGGCGAAGAAACCGTGCGTTTGCAGCCGAAAGGTCCGCTTATTTGTAGTATCGGCGCGGCGATGGATCTCACGGTGGAAGCCGCGATTGCTGGCTGCGGCGTGGTTTATCTGTTCGAGGATTGGATCAAAACGCCGCTGAGTGATGGCAGTCTGCAACCGATTCTGCCGGATTGGTGGCAAAGCTTCTCCGGCCTGTGGCTCTACTACAACGATCGTCGGTTGATTCCGGCGCCGCTCCAGGCGTTTCTGGATTATGTGCGTGAGTTAAATTCAAGCGCAGAGGCGTAACGCGGCGATTCATCGCGTGGGTTTGACCATATGAGCTCATGTTGCCTGCTGTTGTAGGGTCGTCATTCATGACGACCACCCTCAAAAGCCAATAAAAAAAGCCGATAACCGCTGCCAGTTATCGGCTTTTCCGCAACACAGGTGTTTACGCGCTCAGCAGCTGATTGGCGGTTTTCTCAACCAGCGCCAAAAGGACTTTAACATCTTCCAGCGTCACGGTTGGGTTCAGCAAGGTCAGCTTCAGGCAGGTTATGCCCTGATTCTCGGTCACGCCAACGTTAGCACGGCCTGAATCCAGCAGTGCATCGCCAATACGCTGGTTGAACAGGGCAATCTGCGCGGTGTCGGTCAGTTGCTCTGGACGATAGCGGAACAGCACGCTCGCCAGCTGAGGCTGCATTACCAGCTCGAGGCGTGGTTCAGAGGTAACAAACTTCGCCACTTCCTGCGCCAGCGTCACGCCGTGATCGATGATCGCCGCATACTGTTTCTGACCCAGCGCTTCCAGACCCATCCACAGCTTCAGCGCATCGAAACGACGCGTGGTCTGCAGTGATTTGGATACCAGATTCGGTACGCCGGCTTCTTCGTCAAACTCAGAGTTCAGGTATGCCGCCTGATAGCGCATCAGCTCGTAATGACGCTCGTCTTTCAGCAGGAACGCACCACAGCTGATGGTCTGGAAGTATTGTTTGTGGAAGTCCAAAGTGACGGAATCCACCAGCTCCAGGCCGTCAAGGTAGTCGCGATACTTCTCGGACAGCAATAGCGCGCCGCCCCATGCTGCATCAACGTGTACCCAGATGTTGTGCTCGGCAGCGATACCGGCAATTTCACGCAGCGGATCGATAGCACCGGCATCGGTGGTACCGGCGGTCGCAACGATCGCCAGAATCTGCTCGCCGTTGGCTTCGGCCTGTGCCAGTTTGGCTTTCAGGTCTGACACATCCATACGGGCGAATTCATCAGACTTCACCTGCACCACAGACTGATAGCCGTGGCCAAGCAGCGCCATGTTCTTCTGTACGGAGAAGTGCGCGTTTTCAGAGCACAGCACTTTGATCTTACGCAGATCGCCAGTGATGCCATGCTGCTGTACTGAGTGGCCCTGGCGCTGATAGAAGGCATCGCGTGCCAGCATCAGGCCCATCAGGTTGCTCTGGGTGCCGCCGCTGGTGAACACACCTGCGTCGCCAGCCGAATAACCCACTTGCGCACGCAGCCATTCGATCAGTTTGATCTCAATGATGGTGGCAGAAGGGCTCTGATCCCAAGAATCCATACTCTGGTTGGTGGCGTTGATCAGCACTTCTGCTGCCTGGCTTACTACCAGGCTAGGGCAATGCAGATGCGCCACACATTGTGGGTGATGCACTGAAAGACTGTCTTTCAGGAAATATTCAATCGCGCGTTCAATCGCGGCCTGGTTACCCAGGCCGTTTGGATTGAAGTCGAGCGTGATACGCTCGCGCAGTTCGGCAACGGTTTTGCCTTGATACATCTCAGGCTGTTGCAGCCACTGCACAACCGCGGCGCTGCTCTGGGCAATCGCCTGCTGGTACGCCTCAATGCTCTGTGCAGAGGCGGCCAGAATCGGGTTTACTTCAGACATTTACTCTTCCAATCAAACAGGTTTGACGCCAGCGCCAATCAGCGCCTGCTCAAATTTATCCAGGAAAATCGCCAGCTCATCGTTGGTGATCAGCAGTGAAGGCAGCAGACGCAGAACTGCGCCATGACGGCCACCGCGCTCCAGAATCAGACCTGCTTCGAAGCACTTCTTCTGCAGCAGCGCAGAGAGCTCGCCGTCAGCCGGGAAGCTGCCCATGTGATCGGCCGCTTCGTTCGGTTTAACGATCTCAATACCGATCATCATGCCGAGACCACGAATGTGACCAATGACCGGGAAGCGTTTCTGCATCGCAGCCAGCTGCTGTTTCAGCCATTCACCCTGCGCGGCAACTTTGCCCGCGATATCCTGTTCTTTGAGGATTTTCAGCGTGGTCAGGCCGGTCGCCATCGCCAATTGGTTGCCACGGAAGGTACCGGTGTGATGACCCGGTGACCAAACGTCGAACTGCTTTTTGATGCCCAGCACGGCCAGTGGCAGACCGCCGCCCACCGCTTTAGACATCACGATGATGTCTGGCTCAATGCCTGCGTGTTCGAAGGCGAAGAATTTACCCGTACGGGCAAAGCCAGCCTGAACTTCGTCGAGGATCAACAGAATGCCGTGTTCCTGCGTCACTTTACGGATGCGCTGCAGCCACTCAGCGGGTGCTGGGTTCACGCCGCCTTCGCCCTGAACGGCTTCGAGGATTACTGCAGCAGGCTTGCGCACGCCGCTTTCCACGTCGTTGATCAGGTTGTCGAAGTAGTAGGTCAACGCTTTCACGCCAGCTTCACCACCGATACCCAGCGGGCAACGATACTGATGAGGGTAAGGCATGAACTGCACTTCTGGCATCATGCCATCAACCGCTTCTTTCGGTGCCAGGTTGCCGGTAACGGACAGCGCGCCGTGCGTCATACCGTGGTAACCGCCAGAGAAGCTGATCACGCCGCTACGGCCAGTGGCTTTCTTCGCCAGCTTCAGCGCGGCTTCTACTGCATCCGCACCTGAAGGGCCGGTGAACTGCAGACAATAATCTTTACCCTGGCCTGGCAGCAGCGAGAGTAAAGACTCAGAGAATTGATCTTTCAGTGGTGTAGTCAGATCAAGAGTATGTAACGGCAAGCCGCTGGTAATGACATTTTGTATGCTCTGGAGGACATCAGGATGGTTGTGACCCAGTGCCAGCGTCCCTGCGCCAGCCAGACAGTCAAGATATTGTTTATTCTCAACATCTGTGATCCACACGCCATGGGCTTTAGCGATGGCTAAAGGCAGTTTGCGCGGGTAACTCCTGACGTTAGATTCAAACTCGGCCTGACGGGCTAAGAATGCGTCGTTGTTTCCATTGAATGCATTGGCACCAAAACTATCAATACGGACTTTATCCGTCATCATATCTCTCCTTCAACCGGGGCACGTGAGGCTCGCCAATTGACTAATTGAACAAAAAAGTAACAGCTGTGAAAAAACGCGGCCAATATAGAGCCTTTTGACCTACATCACAATGATTAATTTTGTTTAGATTTGTTTACTCTTTCCATATATGAATCAGGGCGTTGGCCAGAAATTGGCCGCTTAAATTCGCACCGTAGATGAGGTGGTTAAAAAATAATCGAATGAATAAAGAGACTTATAGCCGCTAAGGCGATCCATGGACCAAAGGCAATGGCCTGATTGATATCTCGCTGCCAGCCAATTTTGGAAATCAATACACATAAAATAGCACCGCCTGAAGCCAGCAAAAGCACTGAAGGGATAAGAGGCCAGCCCAGCCAGGCACCCATCGCCGCCAGCAGTTTTGCATCCCCCATCCCAAGCGCCTCAATTCCTTTAATCCATTGATATAAAAAAGATAGTGTCCACAATAAGCTGTATCCCGCCATTGCACCGAAGACCGCTTCATGCAGCGAACCGGGCAACCACTCCATCGCTTTGAAAAACAGCCCAGTCCACAGTAATGGCAATGTGATCGCGTCGGGTAAAAGGAAATGGTCGAGGTCGATAAAAGTTAGTGCTGTTAACGCCCAGAACAAAATGAGCGCACCCAACAAATGCAGATTTACCGGTATAAGCCACATCAGCAGCAAGGTGAAAAGTGCAGAAATTATCTCCACCTGTGGATAACGTACGCTGATGGCGCATTGGCAATAACGACATTTACCGCGTAGCAACAGCCAACTCAGGACGGGAATATTGTCACGCCAAAGCACTCTTTTTTTACATCGTGGGCAGTGAGAAGAGGGAGAGAACAGATTAAGGGAAGATTGTGGATGCAATAATTGTATCGGCAATCGATATATCACTACATTGATGAAACTGCCCATCATCAAGCCGAATAATCCACCACTTAACCAATACAAGCATGCCATTGCCGATACCTCGCACCTTCCTGGTTTGTCATGGCGCGACAATATGCCTAAGCGAATATCGGTGCGAGAAGAAAAAGGGTATTACAGCGAGTTACATCAAAAGTGCAGAGCGGGATCCAGAATTAACGAGATTGGGAATTAAGACTGCTGCTTAAACATCTGAATCGCTTCCTGCACATTGCTGGTCGCCAGTGACATTACGTGTTCATTATTGAGGTAGACATCATATTGCCCGGCATTAAATCGAAACACATAGAGATCGCCACGATAGCGCAGCCCTTTGGTTTTAATCCCAATGTGATGACGGCGCAAAGCAGCCTGCGACAGTCGGTCATTATCGGTTCTCATTGCCACTCCTCCACTTAGCGTTTTTTAGCCAAAACCGGACACAGTCTCGGGTCCGAACCTTAATATAACCTTAAGAAGAGTATAGTTAATAATCCACACCTTTTTCATGCCTACTTTCTTCTACCAAACTTCAACATTTATTAAAAAAGCCGACTGGTTATCGCACCATTTAATGTTGAGTTAAGTATTCCTGCGTATGTTGTTTCCTCAGGCGATAAAAAAGCCCTACTTATGTTTTTTTAAAGCGCCCAGAGAAGTTAACAGTTTGTGCTGTCAAATTTGTACGGTTTAACCTACGTTTAAACAGCAAGTTACTTAATGTTGTTGTGGTATCAATCGATTGCACATTTTTACATGGTCCTGATGCAGGAAACTCAAGGCGTTAAACGTTAAGGTAAATTTATGAATTTCCTTCCATTTTCGCGCCCATCATTGGGCGAGGAAGAGTTGGCTGCGGTAAAAGCAGTATTTGAATCAGGCTGGATTACGACGGGTCCAAAGAATGCTGAACTGGAAGAGGCTTTTTGCCAGCTCACCGGTAATCAGCATGCGATTGCCGTCAGTTCCGCCACGGCAGGGATGCATGTCACGCTGCTGGCGCTGAATATTCAGCCCGGCGATGAAGTGATCACGCCGTCTCTGACCTGGGTTTCCACCATTAATATCATCACGCTGCTCGGTGCGACGCCGGTGATGATCGATATCGATCGCGACACCTTAATGGTGACGCCAGAGCAGATTGAAGTAGCAATTACACCGCGCACGCGCGCCATCATTCCGGTGCATTACGCAGGTGCACCGGCCGATCTGGATGCCATCCGCGCCATCGGTGAGCGCCACGGCATTCCGGTGATTGAGGATGCCGCGCACGCTGCCGGCTGTTACTACAAAGGTAAGCACGTCGGCCAACAGGGCACGGCAATCTTCTCCTTCCACGCCATCAAAAACATGACCTGCGCCGAAGGTGGCTTGATTGTGACCGATGATGCGGCATTGGCCGACCGCATGCGCAGCCTGAAATTCCACGGCCTCGGTGTCGATGCTTACGATCGTCACACGCATGGCCGCAAGCCACAGGCGGAAGTGATCATGCCGGGCTTCAAATACAACTTGCCGGATATCAGCGCCGCCATTGCCTTGGTGCAATTGAAAAAGCTGCCCGTCATCAATGAGCGCCGCGCGGCGATTGCGCAACGTTATCTCACCGAACTGGCAGATACGCCGTTTCTGCCGCTGACGCAGCCAGAATGGGCGCATCAGCATGCGTGGCATCTGTTCATTATTCGTGTCGATGAAGCGCAATGCGGCATTACCCGCGATGCATTAATGGAAACACTTAAAGCGCAGGATATCGGCACCGGGCTGCATTTCCGTGCTGCACACACGCACAAATATTACCGCGAACGCTATCCGCAACTCTCGCTGCCACACACCGAATGGAATAGCGATCGCATTTGCTCAATCCCGTTGTTCCCTGATATGCGCGACGAAGATGTCACGCGCGTCATTAGCGCATTGCGTCAGATCGCTGGAGTTTGACATGTTGGAAGAAAAAGCCATTCGTAAAGTCTCCGTGGTGATCCCGGTGTACAACGAAGAGGAGAGCTTGCCGGAGTTGGTGCGTCGTACCGACGCGGCCTGCGCGGAATTAGGTCTGGAGTACGAGATTCTGCTGGTTGATGACGGCAGCAGCGATCGCTCGGGCGAGATGATTGCTGACGCTGCGGATGCGCCGGGCAGCCATGTGGTTGGCGTATTACTCAATCGTAATTACGGCCAGCACTCGGCGATCATGGCGGGCTTTAGCCACGTGAGCGGCGACTTGATCATCACGCTGGATGCCGATCTGCAAAACCCGCCGGAAGAGATCCCGAACCTGGTGAAAGCGGCGCAGCAGGGTTATGACGTGGTGGGCACCGTGCGTCAAAACCGGCAGGACAGCTGGTTCCGTCGTCGCGCCTCACGCACCATCAATCACCTGATTCAGCGCGTGACTGGCAAAGCGATGGGCGACTACGGCTGCATGTTGCGCGCATATCGCCGCCATATTGTTGATGCGATGCTGAACTGCCACGAGCGTAGCACCTTTATTCCCATCCTCGCTAACACCTTTGCGCGCCGCACCATTGAGCTGCCGGTGGCGCATGCCGAGCGCGAGTTTGGCGATTCAAAATACAGCTTTATGCGGCTGATTAACCTGATGTATGACCTGGTGACTTGCCTCACCACCACGCCGCTGCGTTTGCTGAGTATCGTCGGCAGCCTGATTGCGCTGGCCGGATTTGCCTTCTCGCTGATTCTGATTGTGCTGCGTCTGTTCCTCGGCGCCGCCTGGGCCGGCGATGGCGTGTTCCTGCTGTTCGCCGTGCTGTTTATTTTTGTCGGTGCGCAGTTTATCGGCATGGGATTACTCGGCGAATACATCGGCCGCATTTATAACGACGTACGCGCCCGACCGCGCTACTTCATCCAACGTGTGATTCACCCACAGCAAAAAGCCTCATCTGTACAGGAAATTGAGCAATGAAAACTGTCGTCTTCGCCTACGCCGAAATGGGCTGTGCGGGTATTTCTGCACTTCTGAACGCTGGCTATGAAATCAGCGCTATTTTTACCCACTCAGACACAGGAACTGAGAGCCACTTTTTTGACTCCGTTGCGCGTTTAGCCGCTGAGCAGGGCATTCCGGTCTATGCGCCGGAAGATGTGAATCATCCGCTGTGGGTCGATCGCATTAAAACCATGGCGCCGGATTACATCTTCTCCTTCTACTATCGTGCTTTGCTGAACGACAGCATTCTCAACTGCGCAAAACTGGGTGCCTTTAACCTGCACGGTTCGCTGCTGCCTAAATACCGTGGCCGCGCACCGCTGAATTGGGTGCTGGTCAATGGCGAAACCGAAACCGGCGTTACGCTGCATCGCATGGTGAAACGCGCCGATGCCGGTGACATCGTGGCGCAACAGCGCGTCGCGATTGACGAGCAGGACAATGCATTAACGCTGCATCGCAAACTGGTGGCCTGCGCCACAGAAGTCCTGAATAACGCGTTGCCGGGAGTGAAGCGTGGCGATATTGTCACCACGCCACAAAACGAAAGTGAAGCCACTGTTGTCGGTCGTCGCACACCGGAAGATGGTCGCATTAAATGGGAAGCCCCGGCGCAGACGGTCAACAATCTGGTGCGTGCCGTAACTTATCCTTGGCCGGGCGCATTTGCTTTTGCTGGCACCGTGAAATTTGTGGTGTGGAAGAGCCGCGTGCACAACATTGATCACCACGCCAAACCAGGCACCGTATTGTCCGTAGAGCCGTTCCTCATCGCTTGCGGTGAAGGTGCGCTGGAAGTGATGACCGGCCAAAGCGATAACGGCGTCTTCATGAACGGCAGCCAGCTGGCGCAAAACCTCGGCATGGTGAAGGGCGCATTGCTCTACTCTCAGCCGGTGGCAGCGGTCAAACGTCGTACGCGCGTGCTGATCCTCGGCGTGAACGGCTTTATCGGTAACCACCTCACTGAGCGTCTGCTGCAGGATGATAACTTCGAAGTATTCGGTTTAGACATCGGTTCAGATGCCATCAGCCGTTTCCTTGATCAGCCGCGCTTCCACTTTGTCGAAGGCGACATCAGCATTCACTCAGAATGGATTGAGTATCACATTAAGAAGTGCGATGTGGTGCTGCCATTGGTGGCGATTGCCACGCCGATTGAGTACACGCGCAATCCGCTGCGCGTGTTCGAACTCGATTTTGAAGAGAACCTCAAAATCATTCGTGACTGCGTGAAATACAAAAAGCGCATCATTTTCCCATCGACCTCCGAAGTGTACGGCATGTGTACTGACAAACATTTCGATGAAGATCACTCGAATCTGGTTGTTGGGCCGATCAATAAACAGCGCTGGATCTACTCCGTTTCTAAGCAGCTGCTGGACCGCGTGATTTGGGCTTACGGTGAGAAAGAAGGGCTGCGCTTTACCTTGTTCCGTCCTTTTAACTGGATGGGACCGCGCCTCGATAACCTGAACGCCGCACGTATCGGCAGTTCGCGTGCTATTACGCAACTGATCTTGAATCTGGTGGAAGGTTCACCGATTAAGCTGATCGATGGCGGTGCACAGAAGCGTTGCTTCACCGATATTCGCGACGGTATTGAAGCGCTGTTCCGCATCATCGAGAACAAGCAGAATAACTGCGATGGTCAGATCGTCAATATCGGTAACCCGGATAACGAAGCCAGCATCAAAGAGTTGGCCGAGCGTCTGCTGGCGAGTTTTGAACGTCATCCGCTGCGTAGCAACTTCCCGCCGTTTGCTGGATTCCGTGAAGTAGAAAGCAGCAGCTATTACGGTAAAGGTTATCAGGACGTGGAACACCGCAAGCCGTCGATCAAAAACGCGCGTCGTCTGCTGGACTGGACGCCAACCGTCGAGATGGATACCACCATCGATAACACGCTGGACTTCTTCCTGCGCACCGTTGAGCTGCAGGATAAGCCATGAAAAAAGTAGGTTTGCGCGTCGATGTAGATACCTGGCGCGGCACCCAATTCGGGGTGCCGGCGCTACTGGAGCAATTCAGTCTGCATCAACTGCAGGCCAGTTTTTTCTTCAGTGTTGGACCGGACAATATGGGGCGCCACTTGTGGCGCCTGTTAAAACCGCGCTTCCTGTGGAAAATGCTGCGTTCGCGCGCAGCATCTCTTTACGGCTGGGATATCTTGCTGGCCGGCACCGCGTGGCCGGGACGGGAAATTGGTCGCGGTCTGGAGGAGATCATCAGCGCCACCGCCGATCATCATGAGGTCGGCTTGCATGCGTGGGATCACTTTGCCTGGCAAACCTGGGCGGGCGTGTGGCCGCAAGAAAAACTGGTTGAGCAGATTGCGCGGGGGAAGCAGGCGCTTGAAGCGATCATTGGTGACAACGTCACATGTTCAGCCGTGGCGGGTTGGCGGGCAGACGGTCGCGTCGTGGCAGCTAAGCAGCAGTTTGGCTTCAGCTATAACAGCGACTGCCGAGGTACTGGGCCATTTCTACCCATTCTTAGCGATGGTAGCATCGGCACGGTACAAATTCCGGTGACCTTGCCCACCTGGGATGAAGTGGTGGGACAATCGGTAAGCGCGGAAGATTTTAACGACTTCATTCTCGAGCAGATCCATGCTGCAACGGGTTCACCGGTCTACACCATTCATGCCGAAGTGGAAGGGATTGTCGGACTTAAGGCGTTCGCCGATCTGCTGAAACGTGCGGAGCAGCAGGACATTGAATTTTGTCCACTCAGCGCCTTGTTACCCGACGATCTCACTACGCTGCCACAGGGCAACATCGTGCGCGGGCATATTCCCGGACGCGAAGGCTGGCTAGGCTGCCAGCGTTAATATTTACAGGAACCACGGATGCGTACAGGCACTAAAACCGCATTACTCATCGCGCTTTTCGCGCTTTTTTACCTGATCCCGATTGAGTTCCGCGCCTTATGGCAGCCGGACGAAACCCGTTACGCTGAAATCAGCCGTGAAATGCTGTTCAGCGGCAATTGGGTGGTGCCGCATTTCTTCGATCTCCGTTACTTCGAAAAACCAATTGCCGGATATTGGGTCAATAACATTGGCCAATGGTTGTTTGGTCACACAAACTTTGGCGTGCGCGCTGGATCGATTTTTAGCACCACGTTAAGCGCAGTATTGGTCTTCTGGCTCGGCACGCAGATGTTTGCCAGCCGCCAAGTCGCGCTGACCGGCAGCGTTATTTTCCTGACTTCACTACTGGTGTACGGCGTCGGCACTTACGCGGTACTCGATCCGATCCTGATGCTGTGGCTGGTTGCCGCGATGTGCAGTTACTGGCTGGCGTCGCAGGCTAGCACCACGCGGCAACGTTTGTGTGGCTATGTTTTGCTGGGCGCGGCCTGCGCGATGGGCTTTATGACCAAAGGGTTTCTCGCGCTGGCGGTGCCGGTGTTGGCGATTCTGCCGTGGGCCATTTGGCAGCGTCGCTTCGGTGAACTGCTGCGTTGGGGACCGCTGACGATTGTGGTTGCTGTGCTGCTCAGCACGCCGTGGGCGTTGGCGATTAATCAGCAGGAAGGGGATTTCTGGCACTACTTCTTCTGGGTCGAGCATATTCAGCGTTTCGCCGAGTCGGATGCACAGCACAAAGCGCCATTCTGGTATTACATTCCAGTGTTGCTGGCGGGCTGTTTGCCGTGGCTGGCGCTGCTGCCGGGATCGCTGCTCGGCGCGTGGCGTCAGCGCAGTCAGCATGCCGGGCCAATCTATTTGCTCAGCTGGGTGCTGCTGCCGCTGCTGTTTTTTAGCATCGCTAAAGGCAAATTGCCGACCTACATTTTGCCGTGCTTCGCGCCGCTGGCGCTGCTGATGGCGCACTACGCCCACAGCGGTTCGGCGCAGGTGATGAAAGCGCTAAAAGTAAATGGCTGGATCAACCTGCTGTTCGGTGCGATTGCCGCAATCGTGTTGCTGGTAGTGCTAGCGCCGTGGGGCATTTCGCATCGTCCGGTGTACAGCAACGAAGAGATTATTGGCGTGTTCTGTGCGGCGCTCTCCTTTATCGGATGGGGCGTGATGGGCTGGCTGAGCCGCAAACCGGAGAACGGTCGCTGGCAGTTAGCCGCGCTTTGTCCGCTGGCGCTGGCGTTGTTGGTCGGCTTTGCCATTCCGCAAAAGGTGCGCGACTCCAAGCAGCCGCAGAGTTTTGTCGGCGCGGTGCACGATCAGCTGGCGGAGAGTCGTTATCTGCTGGCCAACAATCCTGGCGTGGCATCGGCGGTGGCCTGGGAACTAAAGCGCAGTGACATCAATTTCTATGATGCCAAAGGCGAGTTGCAATACGGCCTGAGCTATCCGGATGCGCAGTCACACTATATTGATGCGGATAACTTTGCCGACTGGCTGCGCGTGCATCGCCGTCAGGGCAAGGTTTCATTGGTGTTGATGATGAATTCCAGCGACAAAACGCCGGATAAAAACCTGCCGGAACCGGATGACGTCTATCGTCAGGGCCGCCTGGTTTATTACGGCTACAATGCCACACCATGAATCTGCTGCTGATTTTACTGGTTAGCGTGCTAAGTTGCGCCGCCCAGCTGTGTCAGAAGCAGGCGGCTCATCTCGGCATCAAAAAGGGGATGCTTTGGCTGGCGCTCAGCATCCTGCTGCTGGGTATCGGCATGCTGCTGTGGCTGGCGGTACTGCGCGTGGTGCCGGTGAGCGTGGCGTATCCGATGCTGAGTCTTAACTTTGTGTTGGTGGCCATCGCCGCGCGGCTGATCTGGCGCGAAACCTACAGCTTACAGCAGTGGATTGGCACGCTGGCGATTGTTGCCGGTGTGGCGCTAATGGGAAGTCATCTATGAAAGGCGTAATGCTGGCGCTGTGCAGCGTATTGCTGGTATCGCTGGCGCAGCTGGTGCTGCGAATGGCGATGCTGGATTTCCCGCCGTTGAGCGCATTGCTCAGTTTGCAGCACATCAAACCACTGCTGCTGTTGGCGATTGGCCTTGGCGCTTACGCGCTGTCGATGTTGTGCTGGATGCTGGCGCTGCGTCATCTGCCGCTTAATCGGCTCTATCCGCTACTCAGTTTGAGTTATGTGCTGGTTTGGCTAGCAGCGATTTCCCTGCCAATATTGCGGGAAACCTTCCGCTGGAGCAGCTTTGCCGGCGTGGTGCTGATTGTGTTTGGTTTGCTGCTGGTTTCGCTGCCGCGCCGCCGATGATTTTCCGTAGGATCGCCATTCATGGCGACCTTTTAAATTACCGTTATAAATCCTGCTTAAATAAAAAACCGCTCTGATGCAATTCCATCAAAATAAAAACACCAAAATGCTTGAACTCACATTTCGGAAAACAAATTCCAAATAAAAATTAACATGAAATAAAAATGCCTTTAGCGTGAGCCTTCTGTTTTGTTCTGCCTTATTTCCTTATTTATTTTTTTTACCAGGAGGTATTATGGAAAGAGAACTTTATATATCCACCAACACGGCTTCCGGCCCGAATAGCACCACACGCACTGAGCCCTTTGTTAAAATAATTGCGCTGGTTGCCACGCTTGGTGGATTACTGTTTGGCTACGATACCGGCGTGGTATCGGGCGCTTTGCTGTTTATGCGTGACGATTTGCAACTCACGCCATTCACCACAGGATTAGTCACCAGTTCACTGCTGTTTGGCGCGGCTTTCGGCGCGCTGCTTGCCGGTCATTTCGCCGACGCGCTGGGGCGACGCAAAATCATTATTTCCCTCGCTTTTATTTTTGCCCTTGGCGCCATCGGTTCGGCATTTGCGCCGGATGTCATCTCCATGATCGCTTCACGACTGTTCCTGGGGATTGCCGTGGGTGGCGCGGCGGCCACGGTGCCGGTGTATATCGCGGAAATCGCACCGGCCAATAAGCGCGGCCAATTGGTAACCTTGCAGGAGCTGATGATTGTTTCGGGTCAGCTGCTAGCGTACGTGTCCAATGCCACTTTCAATGAAATCTGGGGCGGGGAGCACACCTGGCGCTGGATGATCGCCATCTCAACTGTGCCCGCCGTTTTGCTGTGGTTTGGCATGATCTTTATGCCAGAAAGCCCGCGCTGGCACGTGATGCGCGGTAACAACAACGAAGCACGCAAAGTGCTGGAGAAAACCCGCGCGGCGGATGACGTCGATTGGGAGCTGGAAGAGATTGAAGAAACTATCGAAGAAAACCGGCAACAGGGCAAAGGCCGCTTGCGCGATCTGCGCACGCCGTGGCTGCGCAAAGTGTTCCTCCTCGGTATCGGTATTGCGGCGATTCAGCAACTCACCGGCGTCAACACCATTATGTATTACGCGCCGACCATGCTGACGGCAACCGGCTTGAGTAATGATGCCGCGCTGTTTGCCACCATCGCTAACGGCGTGATTTCAGTGCTGATGACGCTGGTCGGTATCTGGATGATCGGCAAAATCGGTCGTCGTCCGCTGGTGTTGGTGGGACAGATGGGCTGCACCGCGTGTCTGTTCTTTATCGCGGCGGTGTGCTTCTTGATGCCGGAATATCATTCTGCGGGTGACGTCAATCTGCTGCGCGCTTATCTGGTGCTGGCGGGGATGTTGATGTTCCTGTGCTTCCAGCAAGGCGCGCTGTCGCCGGTTACCTGGCTATTACTTTCTGAGATCTTTCCGGCGCGTATGCGTGGCATTTGTATGGGCGGCGCGGTGTTTGCGCTGTGGATGGCGAACTTTGCCATTTCGATGGCATTCCCTTTGCTGCTGGCGGCATTTGGCCTCGCCGGAGCCTTCTTAACCTTTGCGGTGATTGGTATTGGTGGATCGATGTTCGTGTTGCGCACCATCCCGGAAACCAAAGGGCGCAGCCTGGAGCAGGTCGAGCACTACTTCCATGAGTTGTATAAATGATGTTGCGTTGATGTAAATCAATCAAAGTTCTGGCAGAGCAGCAAAACGACATCGCTTACTATCGCAAGATATCAACGCGTCACAACATACCAGAAAGTCAATACTATTACTCTTTCAGGATAGAACACACCATGACCTACAAAATAAGCCATGACCGACTGTGCGTTAATCGTAAAATTGCGCCCAACCTCAGCCTCGATCGTTTTTTCTCTCTGGTTGAAAAGTTAGGGTTAAATAAAGTCGAAATCCGCAATGATATGAAAAGTGGCAGCGTGACTGAT
>NZ_DALYOQ010000055.1:22329-31129 GCF_031974595.1 Pantoea sp. CTOTU46764
TTATCCGGTGAACAAGTTCGTGATCTGGCTGAACAACATGCGTTCACCATCGAAACGATTAATGCGGTTTATCCGTTTAACCAATTAACTGATGAGGTGCTGGATAAAACGCGCGCTTTATTAAACGCTGCGCGTGAAACCGGTGCCAAAGCGTTAGTACTCTGCCCACTGAATGACGGCACGGTTATTTCCCAGCAGCAAACCGTGGATGCGTTAAAAACGCTGGCACCGCTGTTCGCTGAATATGGCATCGCCGGTCTGGTTGAGCCGCTCGGATTTCCACAAAGCTCGCTGCGTTCTGCCGCACTGGCACAACAGCTGATCAAGCAAGCGGGCGCGCCGTTCAAAATCGTACTCGATACTTTTCACCACCACTTGTACGAAGGCGCTGAGCAAGACTTTGCCGGCGGCGTCGACGTCAACAATATCGGACTGGTGCATCTTTCTGGCGTCACTGATGCGCGCCCAACGCATCAGCTAACTGACGAAGAGCGCATCATGCTCAGCGCCGACGATCTGCTGAAATCGAAACAGCAAGTGCAGCGTCTGGAAGAGATGGGCTATCGCGGCATCTACGCCTTTGAACCGTTTTCTTCCGTAATGGATGGCTGGAGCGAAGAACAGATTGCTCAGGAAATCCAATCCAGCATTGCTTACCTGAATAACTAAGGAACACGCTATGACGCTCAATATTGGTGTAATTGGCACGGGCGCGATTGGTCGCGAACACATCCGTCGTTGTAGCCAGGTGCTGCAACATTCGCGCGTAGTGGCGCTGAATGACATCAACCGCAGCAACTGCGAACAGATCGTTAAAGATCTGGGAATCCAGGCGGAGATTTATGACAACGCGCATGATCTGATTAACGCGCCAGAAGTGCAGGCGATTCTGGTCACCTCGTGGGGCCTAACTCATGAAGAGTTCGTGCTGGCGGCAATCAAAGCGGGCAAAGCGGTGTTCTGTGAAAAACCGCTGGCGGTTACCGCGCAGGGTTGCATGAACATCGTTGAAGCGGAAATCGCCGCCGGTAAAAAGCTGGTGCAGGTCGGCTTTATGCGTCCTTACGACAGCGGCTATCGCGCCTTGAAAACGGTGATTGAGAACGGTGAGATCGGCGAACCGTTGATGCTGCACTGCGCGCACCGCAATCCCGAAGTCGGCGATGCCTACACCACCGATATGGCCATCACCGACACGCTAATTCATGAGCTTGATGTGCTGCGCTGGTTGCTGAAAGATGACTACGTCAGCGCGCAGGTGATCTATCCGCGCTCAACGAGTAAAGCGTCTGCGCATCTGAAAGATCCGCAAATCGTACTGCTGGAAACCGCCAAAGGTGTGCGCATCGATGTAGAAATCTTCGTTAACTGCGCTTACGGCTACGATATTCAGTGTGAAGTGGTAGGCGAAAGCGGTATAGCACGTTTGCCTGAACCGATGTCGGTACAGACGCGCAGCGCGGCCAAACTCTCCACCAGTATTCTTACCGACTGGAAAAAGCGTTTCATCGATGCCTATGACGTGGAGCTGCAGGACTTCATCAACAACGTGTTGGCGGGTGAGATGACCGGGCCATCCGCATGGGATGGTTATGCGGCGGCGGTCGCGGCTGATGCCTGCGTTGCGGCGCAAAACTCGGGTGACATCGTGCCGATCAACATGCCAGCGAAACCGACGTTCTATAACTAAGTTCTTTTCCCTTCCATATACGCGCGTTTTGTTGGCGTAATGCTCGTCAGTTAAGCGTCTTTCGGTCACCATAAATGGCGACCCTACAAAGGATTGGCGGTGCGCATAAATGCGCACCTGCATTATGGCGCGCGTTTTATCTCGTATCACACTCTCTTCTCAGCGTTTTCCCGTGTATCATCGCCGCTTTTAAGCAGTTTTGTAGGGAATAAGTGATGACGGAGATGACATTGTCCCGCCGCCAGCCTTCCGTATGGTGGGGCGCGATGATTATTTGCGGCACCGTAGTGGGCGCAGGGATGTTTACGCTGCCGGTGGTGATGGCGGGCGCGTGGTTTGGCTGGGCTATGGTGTTGTTGCTGATTAGCTGGGGCGGGATGTTGCTGTCCGGCTTGTTGTTTATGCGTGTCAGCTTGAAGTATCCGCCCGGCGCGGGTTACGACACCTTAACCAAAGATTTGCTCGGACGCGGCTGGGCGACGCTCAATGGTCTTAGCATCTTATTTGTCCTCGGCATTCTCACCTACGCCTACATTTCGGCCAGCGGCCCGGTTTATCAGCACTCAATCAGTCAGTTGGGATTAACGATCTCTACCGCAGAAGCCAAAACAGTGCTGACGCTGTGCGTTGCTTTGGTAGTGTGGCTCGGTACTACCGGCGTCAGCCGCTTGATGACCTTCTGCGTGCTGGCGAAAATTCTGCTGTTGATCGTACTGTTCGGCGGCTTACTGACGCAGGTGAACGTGCCGTCGTTACTGAGCGGGCCCGCAGCAGGGGAACATTACTGGCCTTATGCACTTGGCGTGCTGCCGTTTTGTCTCGCGTCGTTTGGTTACCACGGCAACATCACCGGTCTGGTGAGTTATTACGGCGGTAATAAGCAGAATATTACGCGCGCGTTGGTCTTGGGTACCTTGCTGTCGCTGGCGCTGTATCTGTTTTGGCTGACCAGCACCATGGGAAATCTTCCGCGCAATGCGTTTCCCAAGATTGTGCAGCAGGGCGGTGATATCGCGGCACTGATGGCAGCGTTGCGTGATCATCTGCACGTAAATGCGCTGGCGCTGATGATGTCGATCTTCTCGCATTTCACGGTGATCGCTTCATTCCTCGGCGTCACTGCTGGTCTGTTTGATTTCATCGCCGACCGTCTGGGATTCGGAAATTCACCGGGCGCGCGTCTGAAAACCTCCAGCCTGACTTTCCTGCCGCCGTTACTCGCCTCGATTTGCTGGCCGAGTGGTTTTGTCGCCGCGATTGGTTTTGCAGGACTGTTCGCGACTTTATGGGCGGTGATCATCCCGGCCATGCTGGCGTGGAAATCTCAGCAACGCTGTTCACTGGCAGTGGTTTTACTGTTTGTATTTGGCGCAATGAATATACTGGCCTGGCTGCTGAGCTGGTTTGGGGTGTTGCCGGAATTTGGTGGCCGATAAGAGAGAAAAGGACAACGTCGTGCAGACGTTGTCTTCGATTTAATGCGTAGAACCGGCTAACACGTTAAGGGCATGCGAGAAGAAGTCGCGCCGACCAAAATTCCCCGATTTTAGCGCCAGCGCCAGCGGTCGCTCGCCTTGAGCAAACAGGGCGGGCACGCCAGGATCGATTTCACTTCCAACCTGCAGCGAACCCAAATTCAACGCGCTGACTACGGCACCCGAGGTTTCTCCGCCGCCAACCACTAAACGCTGTATGCCCGCCTCGTGCACTAACTTGCGTGCCGTATCACCAAACAGCCGATCAAGGCGTTGCGAGATATTGTGCTGGCCAAACTGCTGCTGCATTTGCTTTACGGTTGCGGGATCGCCTGAGGAATAGATCAGCGGGCAACGGTTCTGTTGGGTGAGGATAAAATCCACGAGATCGTCAGCATCAATTCGTTCCGCCATCACATCCTCAATCTCAATGGCCAGCACCGCATGCTGTTTTTGGTGTTCTTCTATTTGTCCGCGCGTCGCACCTGAACAACTGCCAACTAAAATGGCGCTGGAACCTTTAATGGCAGGAAACTCACTGTTGTTACCTTGTGCTTTACCGGCACTGATAAAATTGTGCGGCAGGGCAAGCGCGATGCCCGATCCACCACTGATAAGCTTCTCATCCGCAGCGGCGATGCCGATCAGCGTTAAATCGTGATCGCTGATGGCATCCACCACCACCAATTGCGGTTCCTCATCTGTCCGGGCTTGCAGAATCTCGCGCAGTGCTTCACTGCCTTGCACCACTTGCTGCCAGCCAATGTGGCTGACGCGCGTTTTTGCCTGGCGCGCCAGCAAACGGCGGATATCCGCATCCTTCATGGGCGTCAAAGGATGATGCTCCATGCCAGATTCATTCAGCGGACGGTCGTGCACAAACAAATTGCCCTGATAAAGCGTACGGCCCATCGCGGGAAACGCCGGGCAGACAATCACATTGCGCGCCGCTAATCGCTGAGCCAGCGCGTCGAGTACAGGACCAATGTTGCCAGAGTCGGTCGAGTCAAAGGTCGAGCAATATTTAAATACGATCTGCGTACAGCCTTGCTGCAATAGCCATTCACAGGCAGCCAGCGATTGTTGAACAGCTTCCTCTGCGGGCAGAGAGCGCGATTTCAAGGCAATAACGCCAGCTTGCACCTGTTTGTCTGCAGATTGATGCGGTACGCCAAGATACTGCGTCGTGCGCAAACCGCCTTCGCCCACCAGTCCTTTCGACAGCGTGACGGCAATATCGCTGGCACCGGTAAAATCATCGGCGATGACCCCAATCAGCATGATGATCCTCCAATCGCGGACTGCATTTTTTTCACCGCTGCATGCGGTGCCGTTAACACCGGAATCGAGACTTTCTCACGCACGGCATCGGCGGCGCGCGAGGTAGAGAAGTGCGCCAGCATAATCACATCGCAGTGACTTAACTGCGGTGCGCACTCTGCGACCAGACGATTGTGGCTGGCGACATCACCTTTACGCAGCAGGTCGATGGCATCCGGAACCAGCACGGTTTCCAGCGTCGCGGATGAACCAATTTGTTCGGCATAGTGATAAAACTCATCGCACATCGTCACTAATGACGGACCAAAGGTCGCCAGCATGCCGATGCGTTCGCCTTGCAGCAGTGCAGCCTCGAACATCGCTTCATTCGGTTTCAGCACCGGCACCGGCAAAGCCGCAGAGAGTTCATCAATCGCTGGACCAAAGGCTGAGCAGGTCACCAGAATACCTTGCGCATTCATTGCATAACCGTAGCGGCCAAAAGCAACAAAGCGATCAGTCAACTGGCGCGAAAGCAGTTCCTCTTTAGCGCGATCCAGCGTCAAACCATCATCCAGCAAATTCACCACTTCAGCCTCAGGCCAAAGATCGTTAAAAGCGTCCTGAATAGGAGACATCGCCACCGGCGTGGCATGCAGTAAAACTATGCGTTGGCTCATCATTTTCTCCGACACCAGCGATACACAAGTGAATTACAGCACACCATATCTGAGTTAGAATGAAAATGTAAGGGCTTACATTTGTCTTCATATGGTGATGCCCGTCACATAAAAAAACTGCGCATCTGTCAGGATGTAAGTGAATGCATTCGTCTGAATGCCTAATTTGAAATCGCTTACTTTTAGCTAACTCTGAGAACGCACTATGACCATTCGTGGAGAAACCACCGCTATTAACATTAACGTGACACCCGAAGCGCAGGTGCGCCCTGCGAATACGTTGCCACGCCATTTTCGTGACTTGCTGGCGTTAGATGATTTTGAACGCCATGCGCGTAAGCGATTGCCGAATATGATTTATCAGTATGTAAAAGGCGGCGTGGAAACCGGCAGAGGACTTGCTGCCGCGCATGAGGCTTATCAGCAATATGTCTTTGTGCCGCGTATGTTCCGCGATGTTTCTGGCCGGGATCAGCGTGTGAATTTATTGGGCCATGATTGGGGGCATCCATTCGGTGTTGCTCCGCTTGGCGGCGCGTCGTTTGTCAGTTACCGGGCTGACTTAATGCTGGCGAAGGCTGCACGCGCAATGAATGTGCCAATGATCCTCAGCGCCTCGTCGCTGATTCCGTTAGAAGAGGTGATCGCCGCTAATCCCGACGCCTGGTTTCAGGCCTATCTGGCGGGCGACCAACCGCGTATCGATCGCCTGGTCGACCGCGTTGAACACGCCGGTTATAAAACGCTGGTGGTGACCGGTGATACACCGATGCTGGGTAATCGGGAACATAACACCCGCAGTGGCTTCAGCATGCCGATAAAAATCACGCCGAAAGTGATGTGGCAAAGCGCCATGAGTCCGCGCTGGCTATTGGGCACGGTGGCGCAAACCTTTCTGCGTCATGGTGCGCCACACTTCGAAAATACCGATGCTGAACGCGGCCCGCCGATGATGTCGAGCAAAGTACGTAACACCAATGCACGCGACAAACTGAGCTGGAAGCACGTTGAAGCGATCCGTAAAAAATGGAAAGGCAATCTGGTGATTAAAGGGCTGATGTCGCCGGATGATGCCTTCATCGCGCGTGATCTTGGCGCCGATGCGGTGATTCTCTCCAACCACGGCGGCCGTCAGCTGGACTACACGGTGCCGCCGCTGCATACACTCGCTGAAATTGCGGCGGCGAAGGGCAATATGAAGGTGATTATTGATAGCGGCATCCGTCGCGGCACCGATGTGATGAAAGCGATGGCGCTGGGCGCGGACTTCGTGTTTCTTGGTCGTCCATTCCTGTATGGCGCGGTGATTGGCGCTCAGGCGGGCGTTGAACATGCCATGCATATCCTGCGGGATGAAATCGATCGCGATTTAGCACTGATCGGCGTGACGCGGCCTGAGCAACTTAATGCTGCGCTGCTGCGTCGCGCTCCCTTTTTCGCCCGCGAGGATTAATCATGGCGTTAACGATTTATAGCGCGCTTGCACTGAGCGCGCCGTTTAACACGCTGGTTGCCCAATGGCAGTCGCAACATCCTGATGCACCGCTGGCGATACGCTGGCATCCCAGCACCATCATCGAAAAAGAGCTCAACGACGGCGCCGGTGCGGATGTGGTGATCGCTACGGTTGAGACGCTGGATCATCTGACACAATCGGGTTTGGCGGATGCGTGCACGCGCATCGAACTGGTCGATTCTCCCATCGGAATTGCGGTGCGGGCGGGCGCTGCGCAGCCTGATATCAGCAATCGCGAAACGTTGATTCAGACTTTGTTAGCTGCGCGTTCGGTGGCCTGGTCAGAAGCCGGAGCCAGCGGTGTCTGGTTTTCACAATTGTTGAAACAACTTAACATTGATACGGAACTGCGCGTGCGTGGCACGGTGATTCCTGCTGGTTTTACCGCCGAGCAACTGGTGCAGGGCAACGCTGACCTGGCAGTACAGCAGATCAGCGAACTGCTGATGGTGGAGGGCATTGATGTTGTTGGACCGCTGCCAGCGGGTACGCAGCAGGCGATTTCGCTTTCGGCTGCGGTGTTAAGCCGCGCCCAACAACCTGAACGGGCGCAAGCATTTCTGAGCTGGCTGAAAACGCCGTCAGTCACGGACGTGTTCAACCGATTCGGCATGGATAGACGCGATTAGCGTTCCTGACGGGGCACCGAGCCGCTGCTGCCCCGGACAATCAACTCGGTACTTATCTGCGTCTGCATTGGTGCGGGTAAGTTATTCAGCGAGTTCAACAAATAGTGCGCGGCGTGTTCACCAATCGACGCTAAATCCACGCGCATGGTGGTCAGCGGATGCTCAAGATGCTCGGCGTATTCATAGTCGTTGAAGCCTACGATGGAGATATCATTCGGAATGCGCAGATAGCGCTCGCTCGCCGCGCGCATAGCACCAAACGCCAGCAGATCGTTACCGCAGATGATGGCGGTGGGCGGCTGCGGCGCATCGAGTAAACGAAACACCGCTCTGCGCGCATCATTCATGGTGAAGGCGTTATCAATTAAATGCGTGTCCGGCAGCGTCAATCCATACTGCTGCAGGGCGCGGTGCGTACCGTTCAGACGTTCTGAAATACGATCGTTGGAAGGCGGCGTGCCGACAATCACCGCAAAACGCTGATGCCCTAATCCCAGCAAATGCTGCGCCAGGGTTTCAGCTGCACCTTCGCTGTCATAACCGACACAGGGTCTTTCGCTGTCTTGCGAAAAGGTCTGCACGCAGGCGATATCTTGCTGAACGATGCGCTCCCAAAGTTTGGGATGATGAGTATTGCCCACCAGCATCAAACCGTCGATGCCGTACTCAATCAGCTTATTAACTTCTTTCAGCTCGGTTTCCGGATCGAAGTTGGAGTTGGCCAATAGCAGCGTATAGCCGGCTTCATGAATCAGTTGCTGAAAAGCCGCCAGCGGGCGCGAAAAGGTTTCCGTCGCCAGCGTGGGTACTACCGCGCCAATCGTCATGCTGCGGCGTGAGGCGAGGGTGCGCGCGGCGCGGTTAATCACATATCCCAATTCCTCACAGGCCTTTTCCACCGCTTCACGGCGTGACGCTTTGACCGTGGTGCTGCCGTTTAATACGCGTGAAACCGTCGCCGTTGAAACGCCAGAGAGACGCGCAACATCATCCAGTGATACGCGGCCAGATCCATTTTGCTTATCACTCATCAAGTCACTCCTGCAGAAAGAGTGAGCTTGTCCACAAAAATTGCAGACACCTCACAGGTAATTTTGAAAGCGCTTACTTTTGGCTTGACTGAATTTTGTAATCGCTTACTTTTGACATCATGTTATCAGGTTGGGTGTGCCTGCTCACGTTTTTTAACACGATCATGAACTGTCACCCCCAAATTTAACCACAACGCTGACTGCAGCCGCCTGAAGGCCGCAGAACCTGTGTTAACCCTATATAAATCATAAAGGAATTCACCATGCGCAGATATCCACGAATTCGCTGGCTGATGATCGTGTTCTGCTTTTTCGCCATCGCAATCAATTACATCGATCGTATCAACCTCGCAATCGCCGCACCGCACATCAAAGCAGATTTAGGCCTCGATGACACCAGCATGGGGCTGATTCTGGGCGCCTTCTTCTGGACGTATGCGCTGATGCAAATTCCGGCTGGACGCCTACTCGATCGTCTCGGTGCACGTGCCGGGCTGGCCATCGCCGTTGGCTGGTGGT
>NZ_DALYOQ010000056.1:0-29870 GCF_031974595.1 Pantoea sp. CTOTU46764
TTCGGGTCGTTAGCTCAGTTGGTAGAGCAGTTGACTTTTAATCAATTGGTCGCAGGTTCGAATCCTGCACGACCCACCAATGTAGAAAGGCGCCCTAAAGGCGCCTTTTTGCTATGCGTAGAATTTGTCCTCACGCTCGCAAAATCCCAACACATCTTTTCGCAAGCTTAACACTTCCTGCCCTCAAGCCTCCCGCTGCTCTGACCGATAACGATAATGGTCTATTGCAAGGAGAAAACCATGTCTATATCCAGCGTTAGTAGTGTCAGCACCGCAAGTAGCGGCGGCGGATCGACCTCAGAAATCGCCAGCCTTAACAAGCAGATTCAATCCATCACCAAGCAGCTGAAAGATCTTTCCAGCGACGATACGCTCACCGATGAACAAAAATCGGAGCAGGAGCAGATGCTGCAATCACAGATTCAAATGATTGAAGCGCAAATCGCGCAGATTGAGCAGCAGCAAGCCGAGAAAGCGCAGCAGAAACAGGAAGCTCAGCAACCAGCGGCGAACAAAGCCGATGGTATTAACCGTCCAACCGATACCAATCAGATCAACGTGTACGTTTAAAACGCCGGCTTTAGCATGCGTTGTTGCGTCAGCAGAGCCGCCTGCTGACGCACTTCCTGCCAGATCGCTTCTGCGGCGGGTGTCAGCGAGCGGTTTTTGCGTTTTATCAGCATCAGGCTGCGATTAATTTCCGGATAGAGACGTCGCACCGTGATTTTGCGTCCTGACGGCAACGGCAAGGCCAGCGCGGGCAGAATACTGATGCCAATCCCCGCTTCCACCATCGGATAAAGCGTGGCGGGATGGCCGATTTCCTGCACCACATTCACACTCAATGCCAGCTGTTGCAGCGCGGCATCAACTAATACGCGGCTGCCAGAAGCATAATCCTGCAGCACCATATTGCGTCCGGCCAGCATCGACCACTGCGCCTGCTCAATTTGCGCCAGCTCGTCATCTTCATGACACAGCAGCAAAAAAGGCTCCTGCAAAATCTCTTCGCTATCGAAATCGGTGTCGTTGAGCGGGCCAATCACAATGCCAAAATCGACCTCCGCATTACGTACGCTTTGCAGCACCCATTGCTGCACGCGGTCATGCAGGATGACACGGATATCCGGATAGCGCTGCTGGCTGCTGGCCAGACACTGCGGCATAAGATGGGCAGAAGGTGTTTGGCTGGCGGCAACACGCACCGTGCCACTGCGCTGTTCGCCATAACTGCGCACATCCAACACCGTGGTATTGAGATCTTCCAATAAACGATTAAGCCGCGTGGCCAGCTGCTGCCCCGCTTCGGTCAGCATCACTTCTCGCGTGGTGCGATCCAGCAAACGTACGCCCATTTCCGCTTCCAGCTCTTTAATGCTGTGACTTACCGCCGACTGACTCAAACCAATCGCTTGACCCGCCAGACTGAAGCTGCCGTGATGCGCCACCGCCACAAAGGTTCGCAGCTGACGTAAAGTGTAATTCATCGATATCGCTCATAGATTGATGCAATAAATCAATTTTATTTCTAAACCCAGCGGGCGCACAATCAGCACCATCAATTTTTTAAATTTAACCGGATTTTAACAATGGGATTTTTACGCCTCGATCCGATGATGATTAAACTCATCATCACCGTGCTGCTGGCCAGCTTCGTTCCTGCCAAAGGCGTGTTTGTCGACATCTTTGAATATCTGACCACCGCCGCCATTGCGCTGCTGTTCTTTATGCATGGCGCCAAACTGTCACGCGAGAAGATCATTGCCGGCAGCAGCCACTGGCGTTTGCACTTGTGGATTATGTGCAGCACCTTTGTGATTTTCCCGATTATTGGTTTGCTAATTGTCTGGTGGCATCCGGTTAACGTCAGCCCGGAAATCTACACCGGCTTTATCTATCTGTGTATTCTGCCGGCGACCGTGCAGTCGTCTATCGCCTTCACCTCAATGGCGGGCGGTAACGTCGCCGCAGCGGTATGCGCAGCTTCGGCATCCAGCCTGCTCGGCGTTTTTGTTTCGCCGCTGCTGGTGAATCTGGTAATGAATGTGCATAGCGAAATGCCGGGCAACGGCCTGGAGCAGATTGGTAAAATCATGCTGCAACTGCTGGTGCCGTTTGTTTTAGGACATTTGTCGCGTCGCTGGATTGGCGCGTGGGTTGAGAAACATCGCAGCCTGATTGGTAAAACCGACCAAACCTCAATTCTGCTGGTGGTTTACTCCGCGTTCAGCGAAGCGGTAGTGAACGGCATCTGGCATCGTGTGGGCGTGGATACGTTGCTGTGGATTCTGGTTGGCAGCGTGCTGGTACTGTTTATTGCACTGGCGATTAACCTGGCGGCATCGCGCTTGTTTGGCTTTAGCCGTGCGGATGAGATTGTGGTGCTGTTCTGTGGCTCGAAAAAGAGTCTGGCGAACGGTGTGCCGATGGCCAACATCCTGTTCCCGGCCAGTTCCGTGGGGATTATCGTGCTGCCGCTGATGATCTTCCATCAGGTGCAGTTAATGGTGTGTTCTTTCATTGCCCAGCGCTATAAAGCCGGCAATGAAAAACGGCTGGCGCAGCAGCAAGTCGAAGCGCAGAAGTCCTAAGTAAAACGGCCCGCAAATGCGGGCCGTTTTGTTATTCACTGCGCTTGAGCGGTTTAATTAAACCTTCCAGACCTTCGATCTTAATCGTCAGCGTCAGCTGCATCAGTTCGCCTAACTTACCGGCCGGAAATTCATCTTTGCGGGCGAACCACAGCAAATACTCCTCCGGCACATCAATCAGCACTCTGCCCTTGTACTTGCCGAACGGCATCACGGTATTGGCGATTTCAACCAGTTGCTGTTTATCCACGTTAGGCTCCGAGCAGGCGAATCATTTCCGCTTCGTCGATCACCGCAATGCCGAGTTCCTGCGCTTTCGCCAGCTTGGAACCAGCCGCTTCACCCGCAATCAGTAAATCGGTTTTCTTCGACACGCTGCCGCTCACTTTAGCGCCCAGCGCCACTAAACGCTCTTTGGCATCATCACGGTTCATCTGCGACAGAGAGCCGGTCAAAACCACGGTTTTACCGGCAAACGGACTATCAATCTCTTCGACATTGACCACTTTAACCTGCGGCCAATGCACGCCAATCTCTTCGGTAAGATCGCGAATAACGGCGCGGTTGCTCTCTTCATCCATAAAATTACGCACATGCGCCGCCACCACTTTGCCGACATCCTGCACTTCAATTAGCGCATCAAGATCGGCGTTCATCACTTTTTCCAGCTCGCCAAAGTGATTGGCAAGGTTAGCGGCGGTAGCTTCGCCGACTTCACGAATACCCAGCGCATAGAGGAAACGCGCCAGCGTGGTGGATTTGGCCTTTTCCAGCGCATCAACCACGTTCTGCGCCGATTTCGGCCCCATGCGATCGAGTCCGGTTAGCTTACCGGCGGTAAGACGGAACAGATCGGCGGGCGTTAAGACGTACTCTTTCTCAACCAGCTGATCGATGATTTTGTCGCCCATGCCATCAACATCCATCGCACGACGCGAAACGAAATGTTTGAGCGCTTCTTTGCGCTGCGCGCCACAAATCAGACCACCGGTGCAGCGCGTCACCACTTCCCCCTCCACGCGTTCAACGTCTGAACCGCACACCGGGCAATGACTTGGAAAAACGATTTCACGCGTCTCTTCCGGGCGCTCCGATTCCACCACATTGACCACTTGCGGAATCACATCACCGGCGCGGCGAATCACCACTTTGTCGCCGATGCGCAATCCCAATCGGGCGATTTCATCAGCGTTATGCAAAGTTGCGTTGCTCACCACAACACCGGCAACCTGAACCGGCTCCAGTCGCGCCACTGGCGTAATCGCGCCGGTGCGGCCTACCTGGAATTCGACATCGCGCACGAACGTCATCTGTTCCTGCGCCGGGAATTTAAAGGCCACAGCCCAGCGCGGCGCACGCGCCACAAAGCCGAGCTGCTCCTGCAGCGCCTGTGAATCGACCTTGATAACCACGCCATCAATGTCGAAGCCGAGCGACGGGCGCTCTTGCTCAACCTGACGATAAAACGCCAACACTTCTTCTGCGCTGTGTGCCAGGCGAATACGATCGGTGACCGGTAATCCCCACGCCTTAAACTGTTGCAGACGTTGCCAATGGCTGGCGGGCATTTCACCGCCTTCCAGCAGACCAAAACCGTAGCAGAAGAAGGTCAGCGGACGTTTGGCGGTAATGCGCGGATCGAGCTGACGCAGCGAACCTGCCGCTGCGTTACGGGGGTTTGCAAAGACTTTCGCGCCGGTGCGGCGTGCTTCTTCATTCAGCTTTTCAAAGCCGCTTTCGGTGATGAATACTTCGCCACGGACTTCAACGCGTGCGGGAATGTTGTCGCCATGCAGACGCAGCGGAATGGCGTGAATAGTACGCACGTTCGCCGTGATGTTTTCGCCGGTAGTGCCATCTCCGCGTGTCGCCGCGCGCACCAGCAGGCCATCTTCATACAGCAAACTCACCGCTAAGCCATCCAGCTTGAGCTCGCAGCAATAAGTCAATTCGTCAGTGCTTTTAAGGCGATCCTGCACGCGTTTGTTGAAGGCAAGGAAGCCCGCTTCATCAAAGGTGTTATCCAGCGACAACATCGGCACTTCATGACGCACTTGCTCAAAAGCCGCCAGCGGTGCCGCGCCCACGCGTTGTGTCGGGGAATCAGGCGTAATCAAGTCAGGATGAGCGCTTTCCAGCTCGCGCAGCTGAACCATCAATCGGTCATACTCTGCATCCGGAATCTCCGGCGTATCCATCACGTGGTAGAGATATTCGTGGTGACGTAACGTGGTGCGCAGCGTGGTAATCTGCTCCTGAACCGATTTCATAGTCTCTTATCCGATAAAAAACCCCCGACATGCGGGGGTTGTATTTGTTTTGACTCAGCTAGCGGCGATTAACCGATAACTTCGCGAATACGCGTTTTGTAGGTTTCCAGCTTCTGCGGCGTCATCATGCGACGCTCATCATCCAGCACCACCCCGCCCACATCATCAGCGATACGCTGCGCGGATTGCAGCATCAGTTTGAAGTTCTGATTCGCATCGCCGTACGACGGCACCATCATAAAGATGGAGATGCCAGGCGTTGAGAAATTGCCCATCTGATCCGGATCGAATGAACCCGGTTTCACCATGTTCGCCAGGCTAAACAGCACCGGTCCGCTGCCTGCTGGGCTAAGATGGCGATGGAAAATGTTCATCTCACCAAACTGGAATCCGGCCTGCAGAATACCCTGCAACAGCGCTTCACCGTTCAGTTCGCCGCCCGCGTGTGCAGCAACATGCAGCACTAATACCGCTTCTTTTTTACTGCCCGGCGCAGCAGCCGCTGGCTGTGGTGCTTCCGGTTGATGTGCAGCTGGCGCTTCAGGTTCGAATTCTGGCTCTTCAGCTGCCAGGAATTCTGGCGCAGGCTGCGTCGCGGATAGCGGTTCGTTGTCCAGCAGTGGGTCGGCCTGCATCGGTTGTGGTGCAGGCGCTGGCGTAGGCTTCGCCACGGGCGCTTGCGGCGCCGCTGGCTTACGCACTTCAGGTTCGTCATCCAATAAAGGATCGCCCAATAACGGGTCGGCCTGACGTGATGCCGGTTGACGCACAGGTTCAGGCGCACGCGGTGCGCTCGCTGGACGCGCAGTGAATTCAGGTTCTTCATCCGCATCACGATGACGACGTACACGGACTTCGCCGACGCCATCATCTTCTTCGCTCAGCAGATCTTCATCGGCTTCTTCGCGCTGTTTCAGACGTTTGTGCGGGCGATCACGAAACACGGAGGAGCGCTCTTTACGGCTGGTCCACAGTCCATGAAGTAGCAGCGCTATTATGGCGATCGCGCCAACAACGATTAATATCAGACGCAAATCCTGCATCATTGTATTCTCTGTTGTTCCAATACCTTGCCACCACGGCAAACTTTATCCTCTAACTGTATTTGCCCAGCTAAACAAGTGCAAGTCTGTGCAGTATTTTCTGACAAATTAGATAGCTGCCCCACGCTTTTTTGCTGTTTTTTCGCGCAAAGCAGGCCTGAAGCCGACAAAAAGCCAGGTTATGATGGTCGCGCCGCTATATTTAGGAGAAAGGCTCGCTATGCCCGCAGGAAATTCGGTCTCAACTTTTAATGGTGTTCACTACTTCGCTGAAGGATGGAAACTGGTGCGACTGCCCGGAATTCGTCGCTACATCATCATGCCACTACTGATCAACATCGTGCTGCTTGGCGGTGCCTTTATCTGGCTGTTTCAGCGCTTGGGCCAGTGGATCCCAGCGTTAATGTCACATATTCCCGACTGGTTGCAGTGGCTAAGTTATCTGCTGTGGCCGCTATCGGTGATTTCGATTGTGTTAGTGTTCAGTTACTTCTTTTCGACGCTGGCGAACCTGATTGCCGCGCCCTTCTGTGGCTTGCTCGCCGAACAGCTTGAAGGGCGATTGACCGGAACGCCACTGCCCGATAGTGGCTGGATGGCCATGGTTAAAGATGTACCGCGCATCATGAAGCGAGAGTTACAGAAGCTTGGCTACTATTTGCCGCGTGCGCTTGGTTTGCTGTTGCTGCACTTCATCCCTGGATTTGGACAAACGGTGGCACCGGTTCTATGGTTTTTATTCAGTGCGTGGATGCTGTCCGTGCAGTATTGCGATTACCCCTTTGATAACCACAAAGTGAGTTTTCAGCAGATGCGTCAGGCGCTGCGCCAGCACAAAAGCGCCAATATGCAGTTTGGTGCGCTGGTGAGCCTGTTCACCATGATCCCGATTATCAATCTGGCGATTCTGCCAGTGGCGGTATGCGGAGCAACGGCCATGTGGGTCGATCGTTATTATGCACAACATGCGCGCCGCTAAAGCTTTAAAATGCCTTATGCATTTTTGCGTAAGGCTTATGGTTGTGCGCTATATAGATATGCGATTTCTTTCCTTCCGCACATCATTAGAACAGGTATGCTCTGAGGGTTCCCAATATTTCATACAGTTAAGGACGAGCTATGAGTAAGATCTATGAAGACAACTCTCTGACAATTGGTCATACGCCGCTGGTTCGACTGAACCGCATCGGTAACGGCCGCATTCTGGCTAAGGTCGAGTCGCGCAACCCGAGCTTCAGCATCAAATGCCGTATCGGTGCCAATATGATTTGGGACGCGGAAAAACGCGGTATTTTGAAGCCGGGCGTTGAACTGGTGGAACCCACCAGCGGTAATACCGGTATTGCGCTGGCTTACGTTGCCGCAGCGCGCGGTTACAAGCTGACGCTGACCATGCCAGAAACCATGTCTATTGAGCGCCGCAAGCTGCTGAAAGCGTTGGGTGCTAACCTGGTACTGACCGAAGGTCCAAAAGGCATGAAAGGTGCCATCGCGAAGGCGGAAGAGATTGTCGCCAGCGATCCGGATAAATATGTGCTGCTACAGCAGTTCAGCAACCCCGCTAACCCGGAAATCCACGAAAAAACCACCGGCCCAGAAATCTGGGAAGATACCGACGGTGAAGTCGACGTATTCATCGCGGGTGTCGGCACCGGCGGCACGCTAACTGGCGTGAGCCGCTATATCAAGAACACCAAAGGCAAGAAAGAGTTGATTACCGTTGCCGTTGAGCCAACCGATTCACCGGTCATCGCTCAGGCGCTGGCGGGCGAAGAGATCAAACCGGGTCCACATAAAATTCAGGGCATTGGTGCCGGTTTCATTCCTGGCAACCTTGACCTGAAATTGATTGACCGCGTAATCGCCATCACCAACGAAGAAGCCATTAGCACCGCACGTCAGCTGATGGAAGAAGAAGGCATTCTGGCAGGTATTTCTTCAGGTGCTGCCGTTGCCGCTGCACTGAAGCTGCAAGAGGATGAAGCCTTCGCCAACAAGAACATCGTGGTGATCCTTCCCTCCTCCGGTGAACGCTATTTAAGTACCGCACTGTTTGCCGACCTCTTCACTGAGAAAGAACTGCAGCAGTGATGCTTAAAGTCTGAAACTGACGAAAAAAGCACCCGCACGGGTGCTTTTTTGTGGTGCAGATCTCACTTTTATCACCAGACAGATTGCTTTCAGTGATGCGGCTCTGGTATTTAAGCTTCCAATTATTTCGGTGCCTGAAATTAATCTGCCTTTGAAGTGGATCAAGCTGAATCGATTTACTGATTTGGCGAAACGGCGAATCACGGCATAATGAGAAGAGTGACGCATTCGTGCAGTTTTTGATCTGTCACTGTTAATGACGTACTCATTCGAGCGCATTTTATGGTGAGCTTAAAGCCATACCAGCGCACCTACACAGGCTAAAGTTACGGCTCCAGGCTAGACTTTAGATCCATAACACCAAACCTGATAAAGTTGGGGAAATAGAATGTTCCAGCAAGAAGTTACCATTACCGCACCTAACGGCCTTCATACTCGTCCTGCAGCCCAGTTCGTTAAAGAAGCAAAGGCTTTCCAGTCAGAAATCACTGTGACCTCCAATGGCAAATCTGCCAGCGCGAAAAGCCTGTTCAAACTGCAGACTTTGGGTCTGACGCAAGGTACGGTTGTTACGCTGTCTGCCGAAGGTGAAGACGAGCAGAATGCGGTTGAGCACCTGGTCAAGCTGATGGCTGAGCTGGAGTAACCGGCTCAGTTCGCAACTAAACCGACCCCTTTGCCCCATTGAGTGCAAATATCTTGATCGCGGACAACCTGTCCGCGTTATTGCATCTTTAGAGTACTGCTCCGCGACAGTGGCGACGCATCGGGTCAATGAGCCATCGTGATTAAAAGGTAGGGTTATGATTTCAGGCATTTTAGCATCCCCGGGTATCGCTTTCGGCAACGCACTTTTGCTGAAGGAAGATGAGATCGTCATTAGCCGTAAAAAAATTACTGACGATCAGGTTGAGCAGGAAGTTCAGCGCTTCCTCGATGGACGCAGCAAAGCTGCTTCACAGCTCGAAGCCATTCGCATTAAAGCCGGTGAAACCTTCGGTGAAGAGAAAGCGGCGATCTTTGAAGGTCACATCATGCTGCTCGAAGACGAAGAGCTTGAGCAGGAAATCATCGACCTCATCAAAAAAGACCACGCTACCGCTGACGCCGCCGCTCACACCGTGATTGAAGGCCAGGCCGTTGCACTGGAAGAGCTGGATGACGAATACCTGAAAGAGCGTGCGGCTGACGTACGTGATATCGGTAAGCGTCTGCTGCAGAACATTCTTGGTCTGCACATCGTCGATCTGAGCGCGATTGCTGAAGAATCTATTCTGGTGGCGAAAGATTTAACGCCGTCAGAAACCGCACAGCTGAACCTGAAAAAGGTGCTGGGCTTTATCACCGATATTGGTGGACGTACCTCTCACACCTCTATTATGGCGCGTTCACTCGAGTTGCCTGCGATTGTCGGCACCGGTAATGTGACCACCACCGTGAAAAACGGTGATTTCCTGATTATTGATGGCGTGAACAACAAGATTTACGTCAATCCTTCCGAGCAGGAACTGGAAGAGCTGAAAGCGATCCAGACGCAATATCTGTCTGAGAAGCATGAATTGGCGAAACTGAAAGATCTGCCAGCTATTACGCTGGACGGCCATCAGGTTGAAGTCTGCGCTAACATCGGTACCGTGCGCGATGTCGCTGGTGCAGAGCGCAACGGCGCAGAAGGTGTTGGCTTGTATCGTACCGAGTTCCTGTTTATGGACCGCGATTCACTGCCAACCGAAGAAGAGCAGTTCCAGGCTTACAAAGCGGTTGCTGAAGCTGTGGGTTCGCAGGCCGTTATCGTGCGTACCATGGACATCGGCGGCGATAAAGATCTGCCTTACATGAACCTGCCAAAAGAAGACAACCCGTTCCTCGGCTGGCGCGCGATTCGTATCGCGATGGACCGCAAAGAGATTCTGCATGCGCAGCTGCGCGCGATTCTGCGTGCATCCTCTTTCGGTAAACTGCGCATCATGTTCCCAATGATCATTTCAGTTGAAGAAGTTCGCATTCTGAAAGGCGAGCTGGAGCTGCTGAAAACGCAACTGCGTGAAGAAGGCAAATCCTTTGATGAGTCCATTGAAGTGGGCATCATGGTTGAAACCCCAGCATCCGCAGTGATTGCTCGCCATCTGGCGAAAGAGGTCGACTTCTTTAGTATTGGGACAAATGACCTGACGCAGTATACTCTGGCGGTCGATCGTGGTAATGATTTGATTTCACACCTCTATAACCCAATGACGCCGTCTGTTCTTGGCCTCATTAAGCAAGTGATCGACGCATCACATGCCGAAGGGAAATGGACCGGCATGTGTGGTGAGCTGGCTGGTGATGAACGTGCTACACTACTGTTACTGGGAATGGGGCTGGACGAATTCAGCATGAGCGCCATTTCAATCCCAAGCATCAAGAAAATCATTCGTAATACTAATTTCGAAGATGCGAAGGCATTGGCGGAGCAGGCTCTGGATCAACCAACAGCGGATGATTTGATGAATTTGGTCAACAAGTTCATTAAAGAAAAAACGCTCTGCTGATCCACGGACGCTAGCCTCAAATTACTGCTTAGGAGAAGATCATGGGTTTGTTTTCTAAACTTTTTGGCGAAAAATCAGAGAGCGCGTCAGGCACTATCGATATCGTTGCGCCTCTGTCAGGCGAAATCGTAAATATCGAAGACGTACCTGATGTGGTATTCGCTGAGAAAATCGTTGGTGACGGTATCGCAATCAAACCAACCGGCAACAAAATGGTTGCACCGGTTGATGGTACTATCGGCAAGATTTTCGAAACTAACCACGCATTTTCAATCGAGTCTGATAACGGCATCGAACTGTTTGTTCACTTCGGTATCGACACGGTTGAGCTCAAAGGTGAAGGTTTCAAACGCATCGCTGAAGAAGGCCAGAAGGTTAAGAAAGGCGACGTGGTGATCGAGTTTGATCTGGCACTGCTGGAAGAGAAAGCGAAATCCACGCTGACGCCGGTTGTAATCTCGAACATGGACGAGATTAAAGACCTGATCAAACTCTCCGGTCAGGTAACTGTGGGCGAGACTCCGGTTATCCGCATCAAGAAGTAAGCTTCGGCTGATTCGTGAGAATTGTAAAACGGCACCCAATGGGTGCCGTTTTTGTTTACTTAAAAATTAGAGCTCTGAATGCGCGAGGTACGGTCAGGACGACGGGCCAGATCGTAAAGACGGCATAAACCGTCCCTGGGCCTCGGCCCGCGCCGTCCATGGCGCGGGACGCTTTACTCCTCTGCCCCGTCGTCCTGCCCGCTGCGGCAAATGTGCGCGTTTTCAGGAAAAATCATTCCTGCTTCCAGCGCGGCAACCTTAACGTCAGCTCCAACCCCCCTTCGGGGCGATTTACCGCCTGCACTTCTCCGTGATGCGCCAGAATCACCTTACGCACAATTGAAAGCCCTAAGCCGTAGCCTTTGCCCATCAGCGGAGAATTCACGCGGACAAACGGGTCGAAGATACTCGAGAGCTTCTCATCGTCAACGCCCGGCCCTTGATCGCGCACGCTTATCGCCAGCCACTGATTCTCCGCCTGCAGGCGCACATTGATGTGCTGACCTTTATGCGAGAAACGCAGCGCATTGCGCAGCACATTCTCCACGCCACGGCGAATCAGCTCTGCATTGCCGTGCACGGTGTAATCCGCGTTCTCATCAACCTGAAAATCGACTTTCACGCCTGGAATTTGCGCCTCGTAGCGCACATCAGTCACCACCGCATGCAGCAGGCCGGTAAGGTCGAAATACTGTTCGCCCGGCATACTCTCGTGCTCAGCACGCGAAAGTGTCAGCAACTCACCAATCATCTTGTCGAGGCGTCGGGCCTCCTCATCAATACGATTGAGTGATGATTCGACGGATTCTGGGGTCTGACGTGCTAAGCCGGTCGCCAATTGCAATCGCGCCAAAGGTGAACGTAGCTCGTGGGAGATATCATGCAGCAGCTCCTCACGCGCTTTCACCAGCGTATCGAGGCGCTCCACCATCGCATCAAAATCCTGCGCAACGTTTGAGAGCTCGTCATGGCGTTTACGCATCACCGGATAGAGCCTCACCGACAAATCACCGCTGGAGACACGCGCAAAGCCCTCGCGCAGCTGCCGCATCGGCCGCGTCAGGTTCCACGCCAGCAGCAGGCTAAACAGCAGCCCCAATGCACCAGCGAAAGTAAACATCGGTTCTGGGATATTCAGGATGCGACGCGGGCCGCCGCCGCCCATTGAGCTATCTTCACGCAGGCCTTTAACGTCATAACGCAACTCGTACTGTTTACCATCCTGCCCTTTCACCCAACGCACAATCACATTGGGAAAGGGCCCATGAAACGGTGGGCTAAAGGTTTCCGGTGGCGCATCGCCCGGCGTGGTAACGGGTTTATCGTGCTGAATGACGGAGAAAAACTGACGATCGTTCGGCTCCCAGTCCGCCATCATGTCATCCAGCGAGCTCAGCCCGCCGCGCTCCAGCACTGAGACGGCGGAAGCCATTTGCAGATTAACGATACGGCGAATAGCGACAATCTCGGGCGGCTCATGTCGATTACCGGAGAGCGTAAAGCCCAGCCACAACAGCTGGCTGATGATGACAAACACAATCCAGAAGCCGAGCAAAATCTTCCAGAACATGCGGCCGCGATAGCTGTGTTTCATCGAATGCGATAACCAATGCTGCGCACAGTTTCAATATTGACGCTGTCGGCGGTTAACGCAGCCAGCTTTTGACGGATGTTGCTGATATGCACATCAACGCTACGATCGTAAGCTTCGCGCGGACGGCCAAGGCCTTTTTCCGACAGCTCATCTTTCGATACCACGCGGTCCGGCGCACGCAGCAGCAGATCGAGTAGGTTGAACTCAGAAGCCGTCAGGTCGAACGCTTTGCCCTGCCATTCGGTGATACGTGTGGCGGGATTGAGGCTCAGATCGCCCCAGCGCAGCAGCTCTTTCTTATCCGGCAGCGGAGTTTGATCTTCAAAGCGACGCAGCACGGCACGCAGGCGGGCCACCAGCTCACGCGGATAGCACGGTTTCGGCATGTAATCATCCGCGCCCATTTCAAGTCCGATAACACGATCGATGTTGTCGCCTTTCGCCGTCAGCATAATCACCGGCAAACGGCTGTTCTGGCGCACCTGACGCAGCACATCGATACCGCTCATATCAGGCAGCATGATGTCGAGAATCATCGCGGTATAATTACCCGATAGCGCACCTTCAACACCGGCGCTTCCGGTTAAAACCAATTGCGTTTCGAAGCCTTCCGCAATCAGGTATTGGCTTAGCATGGTGCCAAGCTCTACATCATCATCAACCAGCAGGATTTTCATTTTTATCTCTCGTACAAAATTGCCGCTATTTTGTCCTGACTCCGCCGCGAACGCAGCCGGTTTTACGCGATCCTTACAGTGCTTACGCTAGACGATTATTAGGGGAACTATAGACAAAAATGGCCCAGTCATACTTTAAAGGTATGCATAGGCCAAATTAAATGCGGGGAAAAAGACTCAATGGAAAACGCCGGTGGAGAGATAGCGATCGCCACGATCGCAAACAATCGCCACCACCACGCTGCCTGGCTGCGCCGTCGCAATACGCAAGGCGCCCGCCACCGCGCCGCCAGAGCTAACGCCACAGAAAATCCCTTCACGCTGTGCCAGCGCGCGCATGGTCTCTTCCGCTTCGCGCTGCGCCATATCGATCACCTCATCGACTAGCTCCGGACGGAAAATACCGGGCAGATAGGCTTCGGGCCAGCGACGTATACCGGGAATGCTGCTGCCCTCTTGCGGCTGCAGGCCAATTACCTGCACCGCAGGCGCGAACTCTTTCAGGTAACGTCCCACGCCGGTGATGGTGCCGGTGGTGCCCATGCTGGAGACAAAATGCGTCATGCGGCCAGCGCTTTGCTGCCAGATTTCCGGGCCGGTGGTGAGATAGTGGCCCAGCGGGTTATCGGGATTGTTGAACTGATCCAGCACACGCCCTTCGCCACGCTCGGCCATTGCTTGCGCCAAATCGCGCGCCCCTTCCATGCCCTGCTCGCGCGTCACCAGTAATAACTCAGCGCCATAGGCGCGCATCGCGTCCTGACGCTCCTGGCTCATGTTATCAGGCATCAGCAGACGCAGCTTGTAGCCTTTCATCGCGGCGATCATCGCCAGCGCAATGCCGGTGTTGCCGCTGGTGGCTTCGATTAGGGTATCGCCCGGTTTGATATCACCGCGCAACTCCGCCTGATGAATCATCGACCAGGCCGCACGATCTTTCACGGAACCAGCTGGATTGTTGCCCTCCAGCTTTAGCCAGATCTCGCTGCCGTTATCAGGCGTCAGGCGCTGCAACTTAATCAACGGCGTATTGCCGATGGTATTTTCCAGTGTGGTCACGGTTTGATTCCAGACGAAAGAAGTGCAAATAAAACGGGCGGGAAAGTCCCGCCCGAAGGAGTGTCAAAAATATCAGGCGCTCTCGGCAAAGGCAACCGGGCGCAGCGGCGTAGTGCCATGGTAAATTCGCGCCTGTTGCAGGCCAACGAACAGGCGTTCACCGCGAATCGGCGCGTTATGGTCCCCATCGAACACCACCGAGAACACGTCGCCCTGCCAACCGCTCGGCTGCACCACCAACTGCCAGAAGTGGCCACGCGGACTGATCTCCAGCACTTGCACCGGCAAAGGCGTTTCCAGACTGCTCTGGCGTGAAATATCGATTTCCCACGGACGCAGGAACAGCTCAACTTCGCCCTGATGCGCTGGCGTGTAGCCCAGCGGCCAGCGATGTGCGGCAACATGGAACTGCGAGCCGTGCACTTCGCCTGCAAAGCGATTCACTTCACCGAGGAATTCGAGCACAAAGCGCGTCGCCGGGTCGCGCCACACGTCATCTGGTGTGCCAACCTGTTCGATGTTGCCCTGGCTCATCACCACCACGGTGTCCGCGACTTCCATCGCTTCTTCCTGATCGTGGGTGACGAAGACGCTGGTGAATTTCAACTCTTCATGCAGCTGACGCAGCCAGCGACGCAGCTCTTTACGCACCTGCGCATCAAGCGCGCCAAACGGCTCATCCAGTAGCAAAATTTGCGGTTCTACCGCCAAGGCACGCGCCAGCGCCACACGCTGTTTCTGTCCACCAGACAACTGGGCCGGGAAGCGATTACCGAGATGGGAAAGTTGTACCATCTCAAGCAGACGCGTAACGCGCTGTTTGATTTCAGCAGCGCTCGGACGTTCGCGACGTGGCAGCACCGTCAGGCCAAAGGCGATGTTGTCGAACACCGTCATGTGGCGGAACAGCGCGTAATGCTGGAAAACGAAGCCCACCTGACGATCGCGCGCATGGATGCGACTGACGTCTTTGCCATTGAAATGGATTTGTCCTCTGTTCTGATGTTCCAGCCCAGCGATGATACGCAGCAGCGTTGTTTTACCGGAGCCGGACGGCCCCAGCAGCCCCACCATCTTGCCGGAAGGAATATCCAGAGAGATGTCGTTCAGTACCGACGTGCGGTCAAACGATTTGTTGATTTGTTTAATCTCAATGCTCATGATTTTCCTCCTGTAGGCGCTTCTGCTGATGCTCTAATCGCCACTGCACCACGCTTTTCAGAAACAGCGTTACAATTGCCATCAGGGTCAGCAGCGCGGCGGCGGTAAAGGCGCCCACGGTGTTGTAATCCTGATGCAGTAATTCAACCTGAAGCGGCAAGGTATAGGTTTCGCCGCGAATCGATCCCGAAACCACCGAGACCGCACCAAATTCACCAATCGCTCGTGCGTTGGTCAGAACCACGCCGTACATCAGCGCCCAGCGGATATTTGGCAGCGTCACGCGGCGGAACATCTGCCAGCCGGATGCGCCCAGCAGCACCGCTGCTTCATCTTCGTGGCTACCCTGGCTCAGCATCACCGGCACCAACTCACGCACCACAAACGGACAGGTAACGAAGATGGTGGCCAACACCATGCCCGGCCAGGAGAACATAATCTGAATGTTGTGCGCATCCAGCCAGCCACCGGCAGGACCGTTGACGCCCCAGAACAGCAGATACATCAAACCGGCAACCACTGGCGATACCGCAAACGGGATATCAAACAGCGTCAACAGCAGTTGGCGACCAGGGAAAGTAAAGCGCGTTACCAGCCACGCCAGCAGCGTACCGAACACCATATTGACCGGCACGGTAATCAGCGCCACTAACAGGGTCAGCCAGATGGCGTGCAGCATGTCACCATCTTTCAGGTTATTCAGCGAGGCAACCAAACCCTGGTTGAGCGCTTCCCAGAAGATGGAAACCATCGGCACCACCAGCAGCAGGATGGAAACCAGCGCGCCGATGCCAATCAGCAGCCACTTGCCCCAGTTGATTGGCTGGCGGTCAGCGTGATTGATGTGTGAAATTTCCGCCATCAGTGGCCTCCTAAGCGACGGCCAAAGCGGCTCTGCAAGGTGTTAATCGCGAACAGCAGCAGCAAGGAAGCGGCCATGATCACTGACGCGATGGCGCTCGCCGCCGGATAATCAAACTCCTGCAGACGCACGAAAATCATCAGCGAAGTCACTTCGGTTTTCCACGCGATGTTACCGGCGATAAAGATCACTGCGCCGAACTCACCGATGCTGCGGGTAAACGACAGTGCGGTACCGGCCAGCAACGCCGGCGCCACTTCTGGCAGCACCACGCGACGGAAGCTCTGCCAGCGCGTAGCGCCGAGGGTTTCCGCAGCTTCTTCATATTCCGGACCTAACTCTTCCAGCACCGGCTGCACGGTACGCACCACAAACGGGATGCTGGTAAAGGCCATCGCCACGGCAATACCGAGCCAGGTATAAGAGACTTTGATATCAAAATGCGCCAGCCATTGGCCGTACCAGCCGTTGACCGAAAACAGGCCTGCCAGCGTTAAGCCCGCCACCGCAGTTGGCAGCGCAAACGGCAGATCCATCAAACCATCCAGCAGCGTACGTCCGGGGAAGCGATAGCGGGTCAGAATCCACGCCATCAGCATGCCGAATACCGCATTGAACAGCGAAGCCACGCCCGCTGCCAGAATCGTCACTTTGTACGCAGCAACCAGCTGTGGATGAGTGATTACATCCCAGTATTGCGCCAGCGTCATCTGCGACAATTGCATCAGCAGCGCGCTGATCGGCAGCAGCAGAATCAGGCAGGTGAAGAGTAAGCTGGTGCCGAGGCTCAATCCAAAGCCGGGCAAAACACGTTTTTGAGCGAGCGCAAACATTAACCGCGCCCCGCTGCCAGTAATTTGTCCAGCTCACCGTCACTGGCAAAATGGACTTTCATCACGTTGTCCCAGCCGCCAAAGGCATCTTTGACGTTGAACAGTTCAGTTTGTGGGAAGCGATCTTTCTGCTCCGCCATCAACTGCGCATTGTTCACGCGATAGTAGTAGCTGGTGATAATTTTCTGCGCTTCAGGCGTGTAGAGATAATTCAGATAGGCTTTGGCCGCGTCGGTGGTGCCGTTGTGCTCGACATTTTTGTCGACCCACGCCACCGGGAACTCCGCCAGAATATTGGTTTTCGGCACGATCACGTCGTACTGGTCTTTGCCGTACTGATTACGGATGTTATTCACTTCCGATTCAAAGCTGATCAGCACATCGCCGAGGCCGCGCTCGGCAAACGTAGTGGTAGCGCCGCGACCGCCGGTATCAAACACTTCAACGTTCTTCAGGAACTTCGCCATATAAGCTTCAGTTTTAGCTTTATCGTTGCCATCGGCCTGATCGGCAGCGCCCCACGCGGCGAGATAGGTATAACGCCCGTTACCGGACGTTTTTGGATTTGGGAAAACCAGCTTCACGTTATCGCGCGCCAGATCGGCCCAGCTGTGAATCTGCTTTGGATTACCCTTACGCACCAGAAACGCCATGGTGGAGTAAAACGGTGAGCTGCTGTTTGGCAGACGCTGTTGCCAGTCAGCGGGAATCAGTTGGCCTTTGTCATGCAGCACCTGCACATCGGTAACCTGATTGTAAGTCACCACATCGGCGCGCAGACCTTGCAGAATCGCCAGCGCCTGCTTCGAAGAACCGGCGTGCGACTGCTTGATGGTCAGCTTGTCATTGGGATGCGCAGCGTCCCACTGCTTTTCAAAGGGTGCATTCAGGGCAACAAACAGTTCGCGCGAAACGTCGTAGGAGCTATTCAGCAACTCGGTCGCTTGCGCCGCACTGGCTAAAGCACACGACAGCGCGATACCGCCAAGCCATTTTTTCGAAATCGGAAGTGTCATGCTGCACCCTGAAAGACGGCAGTTAAGCCAATGCCATTAGATGCTGTCAGTGTATTTATAACTCAGGGGAAAGCTGTAACGGTTTTATATATCGTTTAGGGATTTCAAAGTCTAAAAAGGCATAAGACGGCGGGAGAGTTTATGCGGTGAGTGGGATTGAAGTGTGCGGCGTTTCGTAGGGTCGCCATTTATGGCGACCTCGCTTAATTACAGCGCTGTAAGCACATCCAGCGACGGCGCAAAAAAGTAGCTTCCACTCACCGGTTTAGTGAAGCGCAACATCGCGTCCATTTTTCCGTCGCGCTCGCCAAACATACTCAGCAGCTGCTGCTCAATATTGTAGAGACGATGACAGTAAGAAATGAAAAAGAGGCCATGCGTACCGCTGGCGCTGCCGTACGGCAGGCTTTGGCGCAGAATCTTCAGCCCTTTGCCCTCTTCTTTCAAATCAACACGGCTGAGATGCGACGTCGCAGGACGCTGATCGCCCGGCAGCTCTTCATCTGTTTCTTTGGTACGGCCAATAATCGCTTCCTGCTTCTCTACCGCCATACGATTCCACAGCTTGAGATTGTGCTCCCAGCGCTGGGTGAACACATAGCTGCCGCCCGCATCGGGGCCTGCGCTGATAATCGCCACATCCTTACGCGCTTCGCCCTGCGGGTTTTCCGTGCCATCGACGAAGCCCGACAAATCGCGGTCTTCAATCCAGCGGAAACCGTGCGTCTCTTCTTCGATATTGACGGCAGCAGCAAAGGCGCTGAGTGCGGCCTGAGCCAGCGCGTAGTTCACGTCGTGTCGTTGAGATTGAATATGGATCAGCAAATCACGCTGCGTGGCAGGCGCAATGCCGTTACCGAGCGCGGCGAAAGCTTTGAGTTCAGGTGCAGAAGCGTTGCCTTGCAGATCGCGCCACAGCGCATCGCCAAAGGCGATCACCGCGCCCAATCCGGCATCACTGAATTTAGTTTGCAGCGCTTCAAGCTGCTGCAGGAAGGATTTGCTGCCCTGGCGCAGCGCGTCAAGATCGCCCGTGACGCGGGCTTCGAGCCAAATGGCGAAACGGCGGTGTTCCAACAGGATCCCGCTCTGAAACTGAGACATTGAACTGCTCTCCGGCATGAAAGTTAGACGATGTTTTTTTCGCCCGTATCATACCGGAAAGCCACACTCTTTGAGCGGGTGTTTAGCAAGTTTTATCTTGTTTAACGCTGCCAGACAATCTTGCTGATTTTCCAGCTTTTCAGGGTATCGTCCGACGGCATCAAGCCTTCCGGACCATGCCATTCTCCGCTATAGATGTAGGAGATGTGCTGACTACCCGGCGCACGGCACTCAACATTACGTGCATCGAGACCGGTGACCATTTTGCAGTTATTAAAGGCTTTGCTGAACTTCGCGCTGAACAGATCGCCGATCTTGCTGCCGTCCGCCGCTTTGGCATCGGCATCCTGCACTTCAATGCGCTCAACGCTGGTGCTGCCGTTAATAACCAATTTAACCTTGTCGCCATCCAGCGCCTGCCAGAAATCCACCACCTGACCATTCTGCGTGCGCATGCCCTGACGCAATTTGTAATCGCCGTTCAGCGCTTTATTAATGGCGTCTTCCGACATTGAGGTGGTGCTCGTCAGGCCCGCAACGCCTTGCTCGGTGACCTCCAGCGAACCACCAAACCAGCCGAGCGGATTGAGCGCCGACCAGTGATAGCTCAGCGGATTGTACCAATGGCTTTCGCTATCGCTCGCGTTGGTTGAGGAACCCGAACTGGCGCAGCCGGCCAAAATCATGCTGCTAACCAGCAGTGCGTGACGAACAACTTTCATGAAAACTCCTTGATCTGCTAAGCCGATTGGCGTGCCTGTTGGAGTAGCAAACCGGCAAAAAGTTTATTCGATGTGCTGATGTTCCGGCAAAAAGCAGTCGCGCAGGCGCGGTTGCGTTTGCAGCCAGAACAATGCAAGCAGGTCAAACAGCGTCAATAACAGCGGCAGCGGCGAGTCGGGAAAGGCACCTTGCAGCAGACTGAAACCTTGCCACAGCAGGCTGATGAGTAGCGATGCACTTAATACATGGCGCCAGCTTTGCCACAGCTGCGGCCAGCGCTGACGATAGCCGGTCAGCAACAATCCAATCGCCGCCGGAATGCCTAACGCCAATCCCAGCCAGAAGCTTTGGCGATCGGGATAGAACAGCGCCAGCAAATCATTGCCCTGCTGACGCGATGCGCCCGCCATCACCAGCAGCAGCCAGGTGCGCGCCTGCAATAACAGGATCAGCCAGAAAAGAAACGGCAGCCGCAGCTGCCCTTTCGCATCGTACTCTTCGGGAAGGTATTTCAAACCGACCATTAATACTCGCGATCTTCAATCAAACGCTTGCCCAGCAGCAGCGAATCCACCGGCTCGTACTCAAGCTTTTCATAGAACGCCACCACCTGATCGTTCTCTTCGCGCACCATCAAATTGATTTTTGGGCAACCGCGCGCAATCAACTTCTTCTCAAGACGATTCATCAACGCATTGGCAAAGCCACGCCCCTGATAATCAGGATGCACCGCCAGATAGTAGACGGAGCCGCGATGGCCGTCGTAGCCGCCCATCACCGTACCGACCACTTCGCCACCGACTTCCGCAACCAGAAACAGTTCCGCGTCGTGGTTCATTTTGCGTTCGATGTCCAGCTCGGGATCGTTCCATGGGCGTAACAAATCGCAACGCTCCCAGAGCGTGATCACTTCTTCAAAATCTTCCTGGCGGAAAGAACGGATTTCCATCGACGTTACCCTGCTGTTAGGCACAATTCGCTGATTATCACGCATTCTTTGCCAGGCGCAACCCTCACGCGTGACAACGGGGCAAAAAAAGCGCGACATCGCTGTTAGTCAGTTGCAATAGAAAGTAAACACTTGAAATAGTTACGAGGTCGCCGCCTGGCAATTGTTACGCTATAACACTGGGCAGGATTTACCTGCCATGGACCCGTAAATGAAGAAGATTTCACTGCTTAAGCGCCTTACCAATCGTCGCCAACTGATACTTTCCGGTTTAGCGCTGGCGGTGTTGTCACCGCGCGCGGTACAGGCCAAAGAACAGAACAGCGATTTGCGCGTCAGTCCGCGTCATACGCCACCGAAACCCGCCAGCAACGGCAAACGCATCGTGATGATTGATCCTGGCCACGGCGGCATCGATTCCGGCGCTGTCGGCGAAGAGGGTTCGGAAGAGAAACACATCGTGCTGGCGATCGCTAACACCGTGAAGACGCTGCTGCAGTCGCATCCGCGCATCGAAGTGCGCCTGACGCGCGACAGCGACCACTTTATTCCGCTCTATCAGCGCGTCGAAATTGCCCATCAGCACGGCGCTAACCTGTTTATGTCGATTCACGCCGACGGCTACACCAGCCCGGATGCGAACGGCGCATCGGTATTTGCCCTTTCCAATCGCGGTGCCAGCAGCGCGATGGCGCGTTACCTGTCACAGCGTGAAAACGACGCCGACAAAGTGGGCGGCGCCGAGGTGCAGGATAAAGATCATTACCTCAACCAGATTCTGTTCGATCTGGTGCAGACCGATACCATCCGCAACAGCCTGACGCTGGGTAAACACGTGCTCGATCAGATTCGCCCGGTGCATCATCTGCACAGCCAGCACACCGAGCAGGCCGCTTTTGCAGTGCTGAAATCGCCGTCGATTCCGTCGGTGCTGGTGGAAACCTCCTTCATTACCAATCCGCGTGAGGAACAATTGCTCGGCACGCAGGCGTTCCGCCAGAAAATTGCCAGCGCCATTGCCGACGGCATCGCCCGCTACTTCGATGAGGTTGATCGTCGCGAAGCATAGCCTTTATCCTGTGGTAGAATCGCGGCAAATTTCCGGAACGAGTGACTGATGAGCAATCCCGATATTTCCCGCGTCAAAGCCTTTTTGCTGGCGCTGCAAGATGATATTTGCGCCCAATTAGCGGCGGAAGATGGCAAGGCGAGCTTTGCCGAAGACGAGTGGCAGCGTCCCGGCGGCGGCGGTGGACGCAGTCGCGTCTTGCGTGATGGCGCGGTATTTGAACAAGCTGGCGTTAACTTCTCGCACGTACACGGCGATCAAATGCCAGCATCCGCTACCGCACATCGTCCCGAACTGGCTGGCCGCAGCTTTGAAGCGATGGGCGTGTCGCTGGTGGTGCATCCATCCAATCCTTACGTACCAACCAGCCACGCCAACGTGCGCTTCTTTATTGCGGAAAAACCGGGTGCCGATCCGGTGTGGTGGTTTGGCGGCGGTTTCGATCTCACGCCCTATTACGGCTTCGAAGAGGATGCGCTGCACTGGCATCAAACCGCACACGATCTGTGCCAGCCGTTTGGTGAAGAGATTTACCCGCGCTACAAAAAGTGGTGCGACGATTACTTCTATCTCAAGCATCGCGACGAGCAGCGCGGCATCGGCGGCCTGTTCTATGACGATCTGAACACGCCCGATTTCGATTACTGCTTCGATTTCATGCAGGCGGTCGGCAACGGTTTCGCCGCTGCCTATCTGCCGATTGTGGCCAGGCGCAAAGCGCTGCCGTGGGGCGATCGCGAGCGCCAGTTCCAGCTTTACCGTCGTGGTCGCTACGTCGAGTTCAATCTGGTGTGGGATCGCGGCACGCTGTTTGGCCTGCAAACCGGCGGCCGCACCGAATCGATTTTGATGTCGATGCCACCGCTGGTGCGCTGGGAATACGATTATCAGCCAGAAGCCGATTCCCCCGAAGCCGCCTTGTACCGCGATTTCCTGCCAGTCAAAGATTGGCTGAAATAACCCGTAGGGTCGCCATTCATGGCGACCTTTTTGATAGTTCTATAACGGTTCGGTCTGCGCCTCCACCACTGCTAACGCCACCATATTTACAATGCGCCGCACCGATGCGATGCGCGTCAACACATGCACCGGTTTGCTGATCCCCATCAGCACCGGTCCCACCGTGACACCTTCGGAGCAGGAGACGCGCAGCAGGTTATAGCTGATACGCGCCGCTTCGACGTTCGGCATAATCAGCAAATTTGCGGTGCCTTTCAGCGGGCTATCTGGCATCAGTTCGCGGCGAATGCTCTCAACCAGCGCCGCGTCACCGTGCATCTCGCCGTCAATCTCCAGATCCGGGGCGCGTTGCTGAATCAGTGCCAGCACGTCGCGCATTTTGCGCGCGCCCGGCGCATTCGAGGTGCCAAAGCTGGAGTGCGACAGCAGCGCCACGCGCGGTTCAATACCGAAGCGTCGCACCGTTTCCGCCGCCAGCAGCGTGATATCCGCCAGCTGTTCCGCGCTGGGATCTTCATTAACGTAGGTGTCAGCAATAAAGGTGTTGCCGCTCGGCAGCAGCAGCGCATTCATCGCGCCCGCCACCTTCACGTCTTCACGCAGTCCAAACACTTTCTCCACCACGTCGTAATGTTCCTGATAATCGCCGATGGTGCCGCAGATCAGCGCGTCAGCCTCGCCGCGATGCACCATGATTGCGCCAATCAACGTAGGATTGCCGATCACTGCGCGCTGGGCGGTTTCCGGCGTCACGCCACGCCGTTTCATGATCTGGTAATACTCGTTCCAGTACTCTTTGAAACGCGGATCGGACTCGTTATTAACGATCTCAAAATCTTTACCCGCCTCGATCTTCAACCCCTGCTTTTGCAGACGCATGGCGATCACGTTCGGGCGGCCAATCAGAATCGGCTTCGCCAACCCCAGCGTTACCAGCTCCTGCGTGGCGTGCAGCACGCGCACCTCTTCGCCTTCGGCCAGCACCACGCGCTTCGGATCTTTGCGCGCCTGCGAGAAGATCGGCTTCATAAACAGGTTAGTTTTGTAGACGAACTCGGTAAGCTGCTCACGATAGGCATCAAAATCTTCTATTGGTCGCGTGGCGACGCCCGATTCCATCGCCGCTTTGGCTACCGCTGGCGCGATCTGCACAATCAAACGCGGATCGAAAGGTTTCGGGATCAGGTATTCCGGGCCGAAACTCAGGTCCTGATCGTCATACGCCGACGCCACCACATCGCTCTGTTCCGCCTGCGCCAGCGCCGCAATCGCGTGTACCGCCGCCAGCTTCATCTCTTCATTGATCGCCGTGGCACCCACATCCAGCGCACCACGAAAAATAAACGGGAAGCACAGCACGTTGTTCACCTGATTGGGGAAATCAGAGCGACCGGTGCAGATAATCGCGTCGGGCCGCACCTGTTTCGCCAGCGGCGGCATGATTTCCGGTTCGGGATTGGCTAGCGCCAGAATCAGCGGATCCTGCGCCATCTTCTGCACCATTTCCGGCGTTAAAGCTTTGGGACCAGAACAACCGAGGAAGATATCTGCGCCGCCAATCACCTCATCCAGCGTGCGTGCGCCGCTGTCGGCTACCGCGTACGCGGCTTTGGTCGGCGTCATATTCGGCTCGCGATCGCGATAGATCACGCCTTTGGAATCGCAAACCACAATGTTGTGCTGCTGCATGCCGAGCGCCACCAGCAGATTCAGGCAGGCAATCGCCGAAGCACCCGCGCCGGAGACCACCAGCCGCACATCACTGATGGCTTTTTTGACGATGGTTAAGCCGTTGAGCACCGCTGCAGTACAGATGATCGCCGTGCCGTGCTGATCGTCGTGGAACACCGGAATCTGCATGCGCTCACGCAGCTGTTGCTCAATATAGAAGCACTCGGGCGCTTTGATATCTTCCAGGTTGATGCCACCAAAAGTGGGTTCCAGCGCGGCAATCACCTCAATCAACTTATCGGGATCGCGCTCATCGATTTCGATATCAAATACGTCAATGCCAGCGAACTTTTTAAACAGCACGCCCTTGCCTTCCATCACCGGCTTACTCGCCAGCGCGCCAATATTGCCCAATCCCAGCACCGCCGTACCGTTGGAGATCACCGCCACCAGATTGCCGCGCGCGGTGTATTTGCGTGCCGCCAGCGGATCGGCGGCAATTTCCAGACAAGGCGCGGCGACGCCGGGCGAATAGGCCAGCGCCAGATCGCGCTGTGTGGCTAACGGTTTGGTGGGTGAAACCTGAATTTTTCCGGGCGTGGGGAATTGGTGAAAATCGAGCGCGCTTTGCTTAAGTTGATCGTCCATTGGGCATCCTTTGGCACCGCTAAATGAGCCATCAGTATAGGAATTTGCGGCACACAAGAGGGTGAAGGCGCTCAAAGAACGCACAGTACAAAGGGCACGGATTGCTACCGCTGCGCCTGCGGCTTTGTCACAGCCTGCTATCCTTATTGATGGCAAAACGCGTGGCTGAAGCGTTTCAGAGAAAACGCATTTTCTTCGTGAAACGTCTGTAGCACTGTGTTGGACCGGACTATAACAGGAATGGGCACCACAGATTTGCCCACAAATTTGCTCATCAAGGAGTTAAGCGATGAACCAGCTAGATGCATTAAAACAGTACACCACCGTGGTGGCAGACAGCGGCGATATCGAATCCATTCGCCATTATCACCCGGAAGATGCGACCACCAACCCATCATTGATTCTGAAAGCCGCCGGTCTCGACGCCTACAAACATCTGATTGATGACGCCATCGACTACGCGAAAAAACAGGGCGGCAGCAAAGAGACGCAAATCATCAACGCCAGCGACAAAGTGGCAATCAACCTCGGTATGGAAATTCTGAAAAGCGTACCGGGCCGTGTTTCGACCGAAGTGGATGCGCGCCTCTCCTTCGATCGTGGCATGTGTGTGACCAAAGCCGAGAAGCTGGTCCGTCTGTACGAAGAGCATGGCATCGACCGCTCACGCATTCTGATCAAGCTGGCTTCGACCTGGGAAGGCATCAAAGCCGCCGAGGAGCTGGAAAAAAACGGTATTCAGTGCAACCTGACGCTGTTGTTCTCCTTCGCTCAGGCGCGTGCCTGTGCTGAAGCCGGTGTGTTCCTGATCTCGCCGTTTGTTGGCCGAATTTACGACTGGTACAACTCCCGCAAACCGATCGACCCGTACGTGGTTGATGAAGATCCGGGCGTGAAATCTGTGCGTCGTATCTACGATTACTACAAGAAGCACCGTTACAGCACCGTCATCATGGGTGCCAGCTTCCGTAAAGTAGAACAGATACAGGCGCTGGCCGGCTGTGACCGTTTGACCATTTCCCCTAACCTGCTGGAAGAGCTGGCCAACAGCGACGCGCCGCTGGAGCGTAAGCTGGAGCCATCAACCGAAGGCTTCCATCAGCCGGCTTCACTGTCTGAAGCGGAATTCCGCTGGGAACACAATCAGGATCCGATGGCGGTAGAAAAACTGTCAGACGGCATCCGTCAGTTCGCCATCGACCAGCAGAAGCTGGAAGACGTGCTCTCTTCTCGTCTGTAATCCGCACTCACTCTTATGGCGGATGGGCATTTGCTCATCCGCTATCGCCAAATCACAAGGGAGAACCTTATGTCTTCACGCAGAGAGTTGGCTAACGCGATTCGTGCACTCAGCATGGATGCGGTACAAAAAGCAAATTCCGGACATCCCGGCATGCCGATGGGCATGGCCGATATCGCCGAAGTTTTATGGCGCGATTTTCTCCACCATAATCCCAATAATCCGGCATGGATTGATCGCGATCGCTTCATTCTTTCCAACGGTCACGGTTCAATGCTGCAATACAGTTTGCTGCATCTCACCGGTTACGATCTGCCGATGGAAGAGCTGAAAAACTTCCGCCAGTTACATTCCAAAACGCCAGGTCACCCGGAACTCGGTTACACGCCAGGCATCGAGACCACCACCGGTCCGCTCGGCCAGGGTTTAGCCAATGCCGTGGGCATGGCGATTGCCGAGCGCACGCTGGCGGCGCAGTTTAATCAACCCGATCACGATATCGTTGACCATTACACCTACGTGTTTATGGGCGATGGCTGTTTGATGGAAGGCATCTCGCACGAAGTGTGCTCGCTGGCCGGTACGCTCGGTCTTGGCAAGCTGATTGGTTTCTACGACCACAACGGTATCTCGATTGATGGTGAAACCGAAGGCTGGTTCACCGACGATACGCATAAACGCTTTGAAGCCTATAACTGGCATGTGATCGGCAGCGCAGAAGGTATTGATGGCCACGATCCAGAAGCCATTGCGGCGGCGATCAAGGAAGCGCAAAGCGTTACCGATAAGCCGTCACTGATCATCTGCCGCACGGTGATTGGTTTCGGTTCGCCGAATAAAGCCGGTAAAGAAGAGTCACACGGCGCAGCCCTGGGCGAAGAAGAAGTGGCGCTGACGCGACAGAAACTCGGCTGGAAATACCCGGCCTTTGAGATTCCCAAAGAGATTTATCAGCAATGGGATGCTAAAGAAGCTGGCAGTCAGCGTGAGAAATCCTGGAATGAAAAATTTGCCGCCTACAAAGCCGCCCATCCGCAGCTGGCAGAGGAATTCAGCCGCCGCGTGAGTGGCGAAATGCCGGTAAATTGGGAAACGGAAACCCAGAAATTTATTGAGCAGTTGCAGGCTAATCCGCAAAAAATTGCCAGCCGTAAAGCCTCGCAAAATACGCTGGAAGTGTATGGCAAGCTGCTGCCGGAATTCCTCGGCGGTTCGGCGGATTTGGCACCAAGCAACCTCACTATTTGGTCGGGTTCAAAATCGATCAAAGAAGATCTCGCCGGTAACTACATTCACTACGGCGTGCGTGAGTTTGGTATGACGGCGATTGGCAACGGCATCGCCACGCACGGCGGCTTCGTGCCGTACACCGCCACCTTCCTGATGTTCGTCGAGTATGCGCGTAACGCGGTACGCATGGCGGCGCTGATGAAGGCGCGTCAGGTGCTGGTGTATACGCATGACTCCATCGGACTTGGCGAAGATGGCCCGACGCACCAGCCGGTTGAGCAAATCGCTGGCTTGCGCGTTACGCCAAACCTCAGCTTGTGGCGTCCATGCGATCAGGTGGAAACCGCTGTAGCCTGGAAAGCCGCCGTTGAGCGCCATCACGGGCCAACCGCGCTGATCCTGTCGCGTCAGAATCTGCTACAGCCAGAACGCAGTAAAGAACAAGTGGCGAATATCGCGCGTGGTGGTTACGTGCTGAAAGATAGCGCGGGCACACCGGAAGCGATCATTATCGCCACCGGTTCAGAGATTGAAATTGCGCTCGGCGCGGCGGAAAAACTCACCGCCAACGGCCACAAGGTTCGTGTCGTTTCGCTGCCGAGTACCGACGTGTTTGATAAGCAGGATGACGCTTATCGCGAATCGGTGCTGCCATCTGGCGTGAAAGCGCGCGTGGCGGTCGAAGCCGGTATTGCGGATTACTGGTACAAGTATGTCGGGCTGGACGGCGCGATTGTCGGTATGACCACCTTTGGTGAGTCTGCTCCGGCCGGCAAACTGTTCCCGGAATTCGGTTTCACCATCGAGAACATCGTTAGCCATACCGAAGCATTACTCAAGCCACACTAATCGATCTGGCCCTGCGTCTTTTTGGCGTAAGGGCCATTTTTTGATCACAGCCTGATACAGAAAAAAATCTGCCCTGCCCTCTTCACGCCTCGCTCAAACTGATTACTATAAGCTTTCCTCCGATTCTCATAGCGGACGCTTTCCCGTTGAAAAAACGTACTCCTTTTTTACTGGCCTTAATGGTTTCAGTGCTTCCATTAAAAAGCATGGCGCAGTCATCGCCCGATCCACTGTTGGCATCGCAAATTGTTGATCGTTACGCTGAGCACATTTTCTATGGCAGCGGCGCAACCGGCATGGCGCTGGTAGCGATTGACGGCAATCAGCGGGTTTTCGCCAGCTTTGGTGATACGCGCCCCGGCAACAACGTGCGTCCGCAGCCCGATTCGGTGATTCGTATTGCCTCGCTCAGCAAGCTGATGACCAGCGAAGTGATGGTGAAGATGGCAGAGCGCGGTCAGCTACGTCTTGACGATCCGCTGAGCAAATACGCGCCGCCTGGCGCGCGCGTGCCAAGCTATAACGGCCAGCCGATTCGCCTGATTAACCTTTCCACGCATACCAGCGGCCTGCCGCGCGAGCAGCCCGGCGGTAAGCCGCATCGTCCGGTGTTTGTCTGGCCGACCAAGTCCGATCGCTGGCAATGGCTGAGCGGCGCCGCATTAAAGGCCGCGCCGGGCACCAATGCCGCCTATTCCAACCTGGGCTTTGATCTGCTGAGCGATGCACTCGCCAAAGTGGCGGGCATGCCGTATCCGGCGCTGTTTCAACAGTTGATAACGCGTCCGTTGGGCATGAAAGACACCACTTTCACGCCGTCACCGGATCAGTGTCAGCGCCTGATGATTGCGGAGAAAGGCGCCAGTCCGTGTAACAACACGCTGGCGGCTATCGGCAGCGGCGGCGTTTACTCAACGCCAGACGATATGGGCCGCTGGATGCAGCAGTTCCTCAACTCGGCGGTAAATCATCGCACGCCGCAAATTGATCGCCTGCAAACGCTGATCTACCGCCGCGACCAGTTGACCAAAGTGGAAGGCATGGATGTGCCGGGCCGCGCCGATGCGCTGGGCATGGGTTGGGTGTATATGAGGCCGAAGGAAGGTCGTCCGGGAATTATTCAGAAAACCGGCGGCGGCGGCGGCTTTATTACC
>NZ_DALYOQ010000056.1:29880-30562 GCF_031974595.1 Pantoea sp. CTOTU46764
ATATGGCGATGGTGCCGCAGCACAACGTTGGTGTGTTTGTGGTGGTGACGCGCTCGCCGTTAACGCGTTTCACCCCGATGAGCGATGGCGTGAATAATATGCTGACGGAATTGGTGGGCAATCAGTCGGGTTCACCGATGACGGTGCAAGCGATTCGTTAATCATATGGGGAAGGTCGCCATTAATGGCGACCCTACAGATTAACGCGACTGCACCGGGTTCTGCGATTCGGTAACCCACAACGTTGGCCAATCTTCACTGCTGTGCCACGCATCACAGGTCTTCTCTTCCGCATACTCCGCCAGCACAAATTCGTTGCCGTCATACTGCCAGCGCGTCGCCACGCCGCAATCACCCAATCCACGTCCTTTACTGAAGGTGTAAAGCAATCCATGGCTGGCATCGAATTCGGCGTTCACCAACTCCAGCTGATTATCGCTGCGTGATGCTGGGGTGAACGGCAACGTTAAGCTCAAGCCACGCGACACATAAGGCGCATCACGCGTCACTTCAAATGCCAGATCGATAACGTTGTAAGCACCGGTTTCACAGCTGATCAGCAGCAGCGCTTTGCTGTCGGTTAGTGGCGACACACTCACTTCACGCCGCAGCGGATCGAGCGAGCAGTTATCGGTATTCACCCGCCAGGTACCAAAATCAATCAAACCGCTGGTCTCTTCCT
>NZ_DALYOQ010000057.1:0-5736 GCF_031974595.1 Pantoea sp. CTOTU46764
GTGCCTGCGCCCGATCCTGCGCGACCACTTCCAGCCCGCGCTGCTGGCGCGCTTCCAGACGGTGATTTACCGCCCGCTGGCGCGCGACGCGATGCGCATCATCGTGGAAATGAAGCTCAGCCAGGTCAGCAAACGTCTGCAGCGTCATTACGGCATCCGCACCACCATCGGCGACGGCCTGTACGAGATGCTCACCAACGCCTGCCTGCTGCCGGACACCGGGGCGCGCAACGTCGACAGCCTGCTCAATCAGCAGATTCTGCCGGTGCTGAGCCAGATGATTGTGCAGCACCGCGCCAGCGGCACCTTAGGCAACAGCCTGACGCTGGATACCAATGAAGAGGGTGAAGTGAGCTTTATCTTCTGAACACGTGACGTTTTTAATAACAAGGAGTGTGTATGAAAACTCAAAATATCCCCGTTTCACCTGCCTTTATCGCGATTTCCTGGATTGCCATGCTTGGCGGCACGCTGGTTTATCTGGCGGGCCTGTGGCGCGCGGAGATGGAGCTGAATGAAAAAGACTATTACTTCGCGGTGCTGATCCTCGGACTGTTCGCGGCGGTTTCGCTGCAAAAAACCGTACGCGACCGTTTGGAAGGTATTCCGACTACACACCTTTATCACATGGTTTGCCTACTGGCCTTCACTATTGCCGTGGTGTTGCTGGTTGCTGGGCTGTGGAATGCAACGCTGATGCCGAGCGAAAAAGGCTTTTACGGCGTGTCATTTTTCATGGCGTTATTCGGTGCTGTAGCGGTACAGAAAAACACCCGTGACAGCATGCACAGCGTGTCTGACAGCGCTGATGAAACGCCGCACGAACCTCAGGCCTGATATTTCCGAACTCTCCCGCTGCCGTCGCTGTGGCGGGAGAACGTTGACGCCAGGAGGGCGGTGTAATGATTTTGGGTGAGTAAGCATGACAGATAAAGCTAGAAAAGCGGCTATTAAAGAGGGGAGCCTGCGCTTGATGACCGTAGGTGAAATACAACTTGCCAAAAAGGTGTTTGGCGAGAAGATCTCTTACGGCAAGGTCTGGATCCATCATGAAAGTTATTTGCCTTTTGGCCTACAGCATGAGCGCGTCGCCATGACACCAAATGGTGAAATATATTACAGAACCGCGCTATACAGGGCTGATTTCTCTGACCTATTACAGAGTGATATCGCTGACATGCATGTATTTATTCATGAACTCAGTCATGTATGGCAACGTGAAAGAGGCATGTGTGTCATCTGCCGGGGAGTGGTCAGTTTTATGGCTGATTACACCTATGACCTTGATGGTCGGTTATTGAGTGAATACCCGATGGAACAGCAAGCTCAGATTATTGCTGATAACTACATTCTCTCCGAATGGGGATTTGACCGCTGGAATCAATTTAGAATGTATAATTACGTTAAATTAATCAAGGCTATGAGTGAGACTGAAGCCAGTGCAGCATATAAAGTAGCTCTTAGAGGGTTTCCATGGTGAAGCATTTACAAAACTATTTTATTAGCTTACTCACATGCTTATTTCTGATCGGATGTACTTTGGGAGAAGAACAGGTTGGGTTTAAGCGTGATACAAATATTATTCTGGTTAAGGATATGCTTTGTATTAGCACTCCCCAAAATGATTCGTATTATTTGAGCATCATTTCTATAAAAAACAAGGATGGTTCAGGATTAAGGAAAACGTACGCGGGAAGTGAGTTGTTAGCAGTGAATACTAAGCGTTGTCTTTCATCATCACAGTGGCCTATGGTAGAAAATACTGCTTATACCATTCATTACACTTTGCTTTCAACCTCAACGAAACTCCCTGCCTTTAGAAAAGTCGCATCCATAATGGTTATAGATGGGAGGGTTTTAAATTTAAAGTTATATAACTCCGATTATCTTCCCTCTTTTATTTCTGAATGATCTGTTTTTGAGTTATCTAAGGATTAAGAATTTTATCGCTCAGTGAGTTAAAATGATTGATCGTGGTTTTTATAATAGAAATATAGTCATTTCTACTTTGATCATAAGTTCTGTATTTCTTAGCGGATGTCCGGGTTCGGGGGACAGAGGATGGTGCGATGAAACAACGAAAGCAGTACATAAAGGAAATGATGTTTGCTTTCCCATAAAAAATGCAGAAGGATATATCCCAACTTATCTGTCAGTTAATCTGAGATATACTCCGCGAACAGAGCAAAAAAACAGGATTGTCAGGGACGTTGAAATCTCAAATGGCATGCTATGTCTTTCCCCGGATGAGTTTTCGCCTGTTGAAGGAAAAGAATATATAGTTAAATTTATTCTTAAAAACGGCGGGGGTTTTGATTCGATTAGAAGCTTTGTCGTTGCTGTTAAAGTGGTTAATGGAAACGTGGGTAGCTTTCAGTTACATAATATTGAAATGGCGCGAAGCTATCAATAATTTAATCGGTGTGTAGCTGGCGCCTAAAATAACCACCAAGATAAGTGTTTTAATGGTAAGGCAAATACTAAATATGACGCTAAGATAATCATGATGAAATGTCATCTGTTTTATAAAACAGGGTTTTCCTTCACTCTGATAATGAGTTCCGTCTTTCTCACTAGCTGCCTTGGCGATAAGGTGACGTTTTCAGAAACGGCGAATATCACTCAAAGAGAAAATGCAGCATGCTTTGAAGTGCAAGGAGCCAGCGACTACACGCTATAATCCATGAGTATATTCAGAAGGGGGCATGAAGATGATAGACAATCTTTAATGCCCAATAATACCAATTTAAAGGATGAGCGATTTATCTGTCTTTCCGAATCAGTAATTGACGAGTTTGGCGATGGAGAGTATGTGGTTAGATTTAGTTTGAAGCCAATTAAAAAGCGTCAAAATACAAGGGTGTTTTCAAATGCCATACAAATTGATGGGCGTCAGGTTAAAAACATCCCACTGCAGGAGAATGAAATTACGCATTACCTCGGTAACAATTTCTAAATTAATGGTAACTATTCGTGGAAATGCGGTCTCGTAATAGCATCAAAACAATTTATCCAGCCGCTGTCAGAGAACATTAATAAAGCCCAGAGAAAGTCGTCAACGTCCCCACCAGTGATAGAGACGTTGTGGCCGGCTGTCATCAAGGAGTGAATGACATGAACATAACTGATTTACTGCAAGGTGCATCCTCGTTAATAAACGGGACGTTGAACCGTTACAAGCTTTCTATCCCCTCATGCTCATCCAGTATTGACGTCGAGAACTTTAACGGCACAGAAGCATTGAGTGAGAACTATCACTACGATGTGCTGTTCACTAGCCCGGATAAAGACATCACGGCCGCGCAGATGCTGCGTAAACCAGCGACGCTGACCATGGGTACGGGCGAGTTGATGGGGCTGTCGGGGCAAAAAATGGTGCATGGTTACATCACCGATTTTCACCGTCTGACGGGTTCGGCCGATCAGGTGACTTATCTAATAGTTATTGAGCCACGCCTTGCATTGCTGGATAAGCAATATCGCTCCCACCGTTTCTTTGTGAATAAATCGGTTCCGGAAGTGGTAAGCCAGATACTGGATGAACACGGTTTTCAGGGCTGGGAATATGAATTCAGCCTGAAGCACGAATATCCCAGGCGTGAGCAGATAAATCAGTACCAGGAAAGTGACCTTCAGTTTATTCGCCGCTTGCTGTCGGAAGTCGGCATCTTTTACATGTTCACGCTCCAGCCAGACACCCAGACTGAAGTTGTTCGGTTTGGTGATGCTCAGTCTGCGCTTATTCAGGGTAAGCCGTTGCCACTTAACAGCCCTTCCGGCCTGGAAGATAACGGACAGGAATCGATCTGGGGACTGAATATCATCCACAAAGTGGTCGAAGCAGGGGTGGTCGCGAAAGATTACAACCATCGCGAGGCGCAACGTATTTTACGTTCGGTTCAGGCGGATATGTCGCGCGGCGATGGTGATGAGATCAACTACGGGCTGGTTTATCATTACCGTCCGCGTCATCCTGACAGCGGCGATAAATATGTGCCCGCGCCGGAGACTGCGAACTATTACGCGCGCCTCGATCACGAACGTTTTTTGTGCGGCCAGACGCTGATTACTGGCATCAGCAATGACGCATCGCTGGCTCCAGGCAAGGTGCTGACCATTATTGATGGTGTTTTGCCAACGCTGCCGGAACAGCTTCAGAGTCCGGTCGTCGTCACCCGCATCCACCTCAGTGCCAGCCGTAAGTCGGCGTTACAGATTAACCTCAACGGTGTGCCTTATAGCGAAACGCTGTGCTGGCGTCCAAGGTTGTTACCACGGCCAAAAGTCAGCGGCACCATGACAGCGCGAGTCACCAGCGCAAAAGACAATGATATCTACGCCTGGCAGGATGCCTCCGGTTTGTACCGCGTGGTATTTGATGCGGATGAAGAGAGCAAAGATCGCGGTCAGGAAAGCATGCCGGTGCGCCTCGCCAAACCTTATGGCGGTGATATGTATGGTTTCCACTTCCCGCTGATACAGGGAACGGAGGTGGCGATTGCCTTCCGTGAAGGCGATCCTGACCAGCCCTACATTGCTCACGCGTTGCACGACTCGCGACATGTCGATCACGTCACAGAGAAAAACAGCACCCGCAATGTTATTCGTACCGCTGGGCTGAACAAGCTTCGGATGGAGGACAAGCGCGGCGAAGAGCACGTCAAGCTCAGCACGGAGTACGGTGGCAAGACGCAGCTTAATTTAGGCCACAACGTCGACGATGACAGGCTGCTCCGGGGAGAAGGCGCGGAATTGCGAACAGATGACTGGGTTGCCGTTCGCGGTGGCAAAGGTGTATTCATCTCGGCTGATGCACAACAAAGTGCACAAGGGCGCATGATGGATATGGAAGAGGCAATACGGCAACTTAAAAACGCGCTATCGCTAGCAAAAAGCTTAAACGAAATTGCTCAAAAAGCTGAAGCAACCCAAGGTGACTCAGATTCTCATGAAGAACTTAATAATGCGCTGGAAGATTTGAAGCAAGCAGGGATTTTGGCTCATGCTCCTGAAGGCATTGGAATTGTCAGCCCCAAATCAGTACGTATGGCTTCAGGTGGAGCAAGCGTTGGTCTGATGTCGGGGAAAAATACGGACATCAGTGCTGGAGAGTCAATCACGCTAGCGGCTACTAAAACTGTCAGCGTGTTTGCGCAGGGAGAGGGAATGCAGTTGATTGCTGGCGCAGGGAAATTGGATATCCAGGCTCAGGAAGGCGAGCTTAACGCAGCAGCACAACAAGACATCACGATAAGCAGCGCCGAAGGGAAAGTAACTGTAAGCGCTGGTCAGGAACTGACTATCACTTGTGGCGGAGCCTATATAAAACTCAGAGGTGGCAATATTGAGATGGGTGCACCTGGAAATATTCTTCTGAAATGCGCCAATGCGCAGAAAATGGGACCAGCCACGCTAGACTCTCCACCACATACCTTCCCTAAAGGATACGGTGAAGGTTTTACATTAAAAGATTCAGAAAGTGGTGAAATCCAACCCTTTACATTTTACAGGGTCACCACCGGAGAAGGTGAGGTGTATGAAGGCGTTTCTGATGAACATGGAAAAACAATGCGGATATTCACAGCTATGCCATCAGCATTGAAAATTGAGTTCCCGGATGAAGAAATGACCGATATCAAGGAAGAAAAATAATGAGCACAGCAACTACGTCTCTGGAATGCAAATATCCAGATGCCTGGACAGGTAAACAAAAAAAATACTGGGTCGAGATTCAGC
>NZ_DALYOQ010000057.1:5746-14396 GCF_031974595.1 Pantoea sp. CTOTU46764
CCATCCCTAATATGCCGTATGTGGCCGAAAATGCCGCTACACGTAGTCAGTGCGCTTCATATATCGGTAAAAGCGACGTCAGTGGCATCATTCGAATCGAGGGTTTACATCCGCTAGAGCTGATTTTACATATTGAAGCAAAGTCGCTTGCAGACGAGATGGAAAAAAGGGCATTGCGTCCCTTTGGACGTGCTGAGGATGATTCAACCGTAAAACCCAAAGCGGTTGTGGAAGGATACGAATATCGTTATCTAAAAATAGGTCATCTATGCGATAGCCTTCCTGATATGATGCCGGAATGGAAAGATAAAGCGAACCCACCGAAATATCACTTTCCAGATTTGCGCTTTTCCGGTCAAACGATAAAAAAGCTAAACTGTCGTTACGTTTTTGAAGTGTGTCCATTCCGGGCCTGGTCACTGATACTGCACCATCAAACAGATTACTCGATAGTTAATGCTTATAATCTAGGGATAATGGCCGATCTTTCTTATTCAACAGAAGAAAAGATCATTCAGTATTTCAAACAGGCATATATTGATCTATCCACGGCCCCAAAATTAAGTGATAAAAACGACTATTATGCCGTGGTTAAAGACGTCCCCTTCAGTCAGCGATACATCAACCCACGCTTCGTTACCACTGCCGGGAATATCATTCAGCATGATACTCAGTTATTTTATGTCTCAAATGATGAACATGTCGTTGTAGCTTGGCGTGGTACTCAAGAGTTGAGAGACTGGTTAACTGACATCACATTTAGCCCACAAAAGTGCCCGTCCTATCTTGCCCCGATGGGTAAAATCCATAAAGGATTTTTAGATGCTTTTGAATATGCTAAAAATAAGGGCAAGGAAAATTTTGAAGAATTAGATTCTTTAATTGATGATAAAGAGCACTTTCTTTGCGGACATAGTTTAGGTGGAGCATTAGCATTAATTCATGCTGCTGAGTTAAAATCGACAAAACCACTATTATACACCTATGGAATGCCGAGGGTTTTCACTGCTGATGCCACCTTACAGCTTTCGGAAGTTACTCACTACCGACACGTTAATGACTCAGATAGCATTACTAGCGTTCCGATGGATGTGAACCTGTATAACTGGTTTTATGAGATTTATGGCCCAGTTGGCACCATGTTGGGTTTTACATGGTCTGTAGCTGAGTTGCTTTCGCAGAAAATCTCTGGTGTAACCGTCGGCGACAGCTTTTGGCATCATGGTGATATTGTGCTGTTCTATTACACCACACAGGTGGTGGAAAGCCTGCAATGCGAAGGCTCTATGAGTGCTCCCAGATGTCGCAGAATAAAGTATAGATTACCTAAAAAAACAAAATATTATTTAATTCCTTCCCTGGCTGAAGATAAAAGTATTTCGGCAAGAAATCACAACTTGCAATTTATTCGATCATTAAATATTGAAAGCATGAAGAAGTTTTTCCCTAAAAATACCAATCCGGATCTGGATTCTATACTTACCGACCCTAGAAATCACTCTATGTCTTCAGCATATCTGCCATATATTAACAATCAACTGGTGGAGTTGGTGTCTTATGATATCACTCTGAAACGAAAAGAAAGCAGGATCGCATTTGAGAAACAGATGTCAGATTCTGGTATTCCTGATGATGAAAAGGAAAGAAATCGGATGTTCTCTGCATTACAGGGTTTAGTAGCAGAAACCATCAGAGTAACAGAGCGGATGCCAGAGTCAGAGGCTATTCTGGATCGTTTCGGCAAGACAAAAAAGGAATTAAACGAATGAATATGATAAATGTATTACTCTTACCATCATTATTATTACTAAGCGGTTGTGTGTTTAGCGAAGATTTATCTCCTCCATTTGGAGGTAAGACTGTAAAAGTATCGGTAGTTAAACCTGCCGACGTGGATATTTTACCGATGGATGCTATTTACCGCTCAGAAAAATGCAGAGATAAAGTTTTCACCTCTGCGGGTTCAATAACTAACCGTGCTGGTTATCGCCTACTGACAGTCCCTTTTAAACAACAGTTCGTTGATGATTTAGTGAGTGGCAATGTCTTCGTTAATGGTGGTGGTAGGTGTGAATGGAAACTCAGTAATATACGATTTCAGTTTAAATTTAGTGATGTGAAGAAGTTTGGGGTTGATATTAAAAGTACTATTTCCAATGACATCGTTTTTGTTTTTGATAATAATCCTCCCCCTCGGGGAGATGGGCACTACATGAACGTGTCTGGCAAAGTTGAAATAAAAGATGATTATTACCCACTCATCAGAAATGACCGCATGATAGACCATGCTAAAATCCTCAGGTTAATAAATGAAGATATGTTAACTTACAGAGTTAGTAATTCTGAACTTATTGTTTTCAAACCCAAGGTTCATTCTAAAAAGATTATTAATGTTTTAGGACCAGAGAAATTTGGTGAGGACTCGATTACGACTTATCCTGATGGAACTCAAACGACCAATGCAAATGGACCTGACCCGATTAATTTTAAGAAACTAAATTTAATGAATTAAATTTATAAATGTCGAAAAATCACCCGCCACTCGTTCCATTACAATATTCTAAAAATAAATTAACCGGCTGTTTTGTACGTTGCACGGCTTAGTCGTGGGACACCTGAGAGTAACAGAGCAAATGCCTGATGGAAGAGCTGCCCTGGAACGTTTCCGTGCGAAAGTAAGGAATATGAGTAATGAAAATATTAAACATACTATGCCTGATGCCGCTCTTAATCCTGAGCGGCTGTTCGCGAGGCGAGGAACTATCCCCACCAACAAATGGTAAGACGGTTAAAATATCGGTAGTTAAACCAGTAGATGTAGATATTTTACCAATGGATATCATTTACCGCTCTGAAAAATGCAGAGATAAAATATTCACTTCTTCGGGGGGGATAACGACCCGGGCAGGTTATCACCTTTTGACTGTTCCTTTTTATAAAGAAACGGGAAGCTACAGGGTAAGTAGTAGTATTGCCATAGATGGTGGAGGTAGGTGTGAATGGAAGTTGAGCAATATAAAATTTGATTTTCAATATCATAACATGAAAAATTTTGGCGGAAGTGTTAAGAATAATATACCAGCAGATATTGTTTTTGTTTTTGATAAAAATGCACCTCCTCGAGGGGATGGAAATTATGACAATGTCTATGGTGCCGTAGAAATTGAAAAAAACTACTTCCCTCTAATTAGGAAGAACTCTGCTGAAGATACATTAACACTAACTATAAAAGGTCAACCAATGTTGACTTACCGTGTTTATGATGCGAATAGCATTGTTTTTAAGCCTACTTTCCATCCAGATATGCTTGTGACGGCTATTCCTCCTGCAAAAAAAGGAGAGGGTTTTACTCTCATCTATCCAAATGGTGAAAAAATCGTAGACCATCACTTTCCTAATTCAGAAAAAACAAAATATGATTTTGTGAAACAAAAGCTCGCTAAGTAATAAACTGTAAATTTTATGATAAGGAGATATATGTCTAAGGGATTTGTTTTGCTCGGCGATAAAACAACACATGGAGGTCAGGTTATATCGGCATCATCAACCATGATCGTCAATGGTAAAAAAGTAGCTCTCATAGGAGATGACATAAGTTGTCCGGTAAAGGGTCACGGTACTAATCAGATTATTGAAGGCTCTACGGAGTGGTTATCTGATGGCAAAGCGATTGTTGTGGACGGCTGCCATTGTGAATGTGGTTGCCAGGTTATTTCCAGTGCGCCGGATTGCGCAATAGGATAAGTGATGGGCTGGGAACGTCAGAAATCTAATGTTGCAGGTTTACCCAAAGAACCTTCACTTATCATGTGGCTTATTGTTGGTGTTGCTGCTCTAGTCACTGGAGTGCTGTTATTTGTGCTTCATGCTAACCAGATGTTAGGGGAAATCCAAAAGTATAATCTGTGGTTAGTTACTGCAGGTCCTTTATTTGTCTGGTTTGTCCTCATTTGCCTACGCGGTTGGCGTTATAATAATGTTCTTGATAAGTATCAATTTGAATTAGATGAAGCCAATTATGCCCAGCAACAATGGTCTACGTGGGCGAACCGTCATATCGCAGTGTTGCACCACGGTGCCATTCTCCCCCGCTACCTGACATCGGGAACTCTGCTTCAGGCATTTCCGGATGTCGAGCAATTTATTAAGCAAGCCATTCGCATCAATTTTCAGGAAAATACAAATGGGCTTTCTTTATTAATTTGCAGCGTTCGCGATGCGTTAGAAAAACTTCCAACTGATTTACCCCTTAATGTCACACTGTTAACTGATTCACATAGTGAAGATCTATTGCTGCGGAAAAACTGCTCTGAAGCCTGGCAGAAAAATATGTCTTCTGTTCGCCCGGTTCCTGTGGTGAATATTTTGAAATCAAAGTTTTTTCTCTCTCTCGAAGAGCGGCTTAAATCGCCGACCCTGGATGTGGATCTGATTCTGGTTCATCAGACTCAGGGCAGGGATAAATACAGTGACGCGCTGGCAGCCCTCCTACTGACCTCTGATGATGTGGCTACAAAATACAGGCTTAGCCATCATGCGCGCTTGCTTCGGCCTATGTCGCTTGATAAGGGCATAACATTGAAGGCAGAACTCGATACCTTTTTTTCCATTCAGTCACAGGCGATCACTACGGCTGCAATTGTGGGTGACAGCATGAAGTGGGGCGATGACTTTTCTACTCTCTTGGCCTGCGCCAACAAATATGAAGACTCCTGGAGGCCAGAGCAATGCCACTGGCTGGAAAAGTACGCTGGACTTAGTGGCCCTTTTTCACCTTGGATTCTGGCAGCTGTCGCCGGCGATATTGCTGCGCTGACGAAAGAGAACTGCCTGATGCTTTCAAGGGATAGTGAGAAACGTTTTATAAATACCGTAACTATAGGAAATATGATGAATGGCGAAGGATAGTTCAGTGTGGCGTGGCAACTGGGGTCGCCTTAGCCTTACTGTGTTGATTGCTGCGGCAATAGCGCTGGTCATCTGGACAAAGGGCGGGACGATCGGGCTTTACAGCATTGGACCAAAGCTGTTAGGAATTGCTGTAGCGCTGCTCCTGCTTCTGATCGTTTTTCATGGCAAAACAATCGGCCTCGCAATGAAATTACAGTGGTCACGGTTACAGGCAAAACGTAAAAATGTGCTACCCGCTGATGAAGGCCGCGTCAGGCAGACTCCGCCCCACAATGTCACCGTTGATACCATCCGTAACGCCATGCGTAACCTCAACGGTCGGCCCTGGGGACGTAAAACACGCATCCTGCTGATAACCGGTACTGCCGCTGAAGTGGAGCAACTGACTCCAGGTCTTACGGCTCAGCTCTGGCAGGAAGATCGCGGCACATTATTACTCTGGGACGGCGATCCTGCATCCTCACCCGATGAAAGTTGGCTGTCTGCTCTTAAACGTCTGCGTCGTCGTCCGGCGGATGCGATGATCTGGGTCACCTCTGCCGCTGACCATCTTGCCGACACTTCAGGCGTGCCTTTCTCAGCGCTGCCTTCTGCTGCCTTGATGGACGCCACTGCACACGCGTTATCTGCACGCTATGAGAAATTGGGCTGGCGACTGCCGCTTTATGTCTGGTCGCTGCATCCGCGCGCCGAAAAGCAGCAGGGCCGCATAACTCAGGCGGTGGGCGTTCAGACACTCACAACAGGCAAGATTGATAAGTTATTGTCGGAACTGACGGCGCAGCTCACCTCGCAGGGTATTCAGCAGGCGGCAGGTTCGCCGCAGCATCGTTTCCTGCTGAGCCTGGCAGATCAACTGACGCGTGAGCCTGAAACACTCAACGCGCTTATTGCACCACTGCAGAATCCGTATCGACCGCTACCGCTGGCGGGGCTGGTATTCAGCCCGCCCTCTGAAGGTGCAGAACGTGCGGTGCCCAATCACTGGGGCCGCGATAACCGCTGGGATGCGCTGCCGGCTTCCTTCACTTCGCTGCCGGCGCACCTGCGTCCGCAGCGTCGCGGCTTTTCCTGGTTGCGGCTACTGGCATCCGTGGCGTGCCTGGCGGTGATTGCCTGGGGCGCGGGTCTGCTGATGTCATTCACCACCAACAGCAGCGTTATCAGCAACTCCCACACGCAGGCGATGCAGGCGGCCGATACTGGACAACCGCTGCAGCAGCGCCTGGTGGCGCTTTCTGATCTGCAGAAAACCATGCAGCGCCTGCAACATCGTGCGGAGCACGGTGCGCCGTGGTACAGCCGTCTTGGACTGAATCAAAACGACGCGCTGCTGGCGGCGCTCTGGCCGCGTTACGCGCAGGCGGCGCTACCGTTACTGCGCGATGCGGCAGCCGCGCATCTGCGTAAGGAGCTGCAGACGGTCGCCAATCTGCCGCCAGACAGCCCGCTGCGTGACACGCTCGCCAAACCGGCTTACGCCCAGCTCAAGCTATGGCTGATGCTGGCGCGCCCAGAGCGTATGGATGCAGCATGGTTCAGCCAGGCGCTGATGCAGGACTGGGCGCAGCGCACGGATGTCAGTACTGGCTACTGGCAGGGCGCAGCTCCAGGAATGATGGTGTTTTACGGCGCTGGTCTGGTTGCGCATCCTGAATGGAAGCTGAAGGCCGACCCGGAGCTGACCGGCCAGGTGCGCGCGCTGCTGGTTCGTCAGCTCGGCGTCAGCAACAGCGAATCGCGTCTGTATCAGCAGGTACTGGCGCAGGTGTCGCGCAACTATGCCGATATGCGCCTTACTGACATGACTGGCGATACCGATGCGGCGCTGCTGTTCAGCACTGATGAAGTGGTACCGGGTATGTTCACCCGTCAGGCATGGGACGACGGCGTGAAACCCGCGATTGATAAAGTGGCCAATGCCCGGCGCGAGGAGATGGACTGGGTGCTGGGCGATAATCCGCCCTTGACCGGGAAATCCTCCTCGCCTGATGCACTGGAAGCACAGCTCACAAGTCGGTACTTCGCCGATTACAGCGCGGCCTGGCTGAACTTCCTCAACAGCCTGCGCCTGCAGCCCGCGCCTACGCTGTCGGATGCCATTGACCAGCTGACGCTGATGGCCGACGTGCGCCAGTCGCCGCTAGTGGCGTTGATGAACACGCTGAACGTGCAGGGACGCACCGGTCAGACCGGCGGAGCGTTGGCCGACTCGCTGGTGAAGTCGGCGCAGAACCTGTTCAGCAAAGAGAAGCTGCCGGCAATTGATCAGAATGCCGGGCCGAGCGGTCCGCTGGATGCGACCTTTGGTCCGCTGCTGTCGCTGACCGACACGCAGGGCAGCTCGTCGTCAATGAATCTGCGCACTTTCCTCACCCGCGTCACGCAGGTGCGCCTGCGTCTGCAGCAGGTCACCAACTCCGCAGATCCGCAGGCGATGACGCAGACGCTGGCGCAGACGGTGTTCCAGGGCAAAACCGTCGATCTGACTGAAACCCGCGACTACGGCAGCCTGATTGCCGCCGGTCTGGGGCAGGAGTGGAGCGGCTTCGGGCAGACGGTATTTGTGCGGCCGATGGAGCAGGCCTGGCAGCAGGTATTAAGCCCGGCGGCTGAAAGCCTCAATGCCCAGTGGCAACAGGCGGTAGTGAGCGAGTGGAACAGCGCCTTTGGTGGCCGCTATCCGTTCAAAAACGTCAGCAGCGAAGTTTCCCTGCCGCTGCTGGCGAAATACCTCAACAGCGATACCGGCCGCATCACCCGCTTCCTGCAAACGCGACTTAACGGCGTGCTGCACCGCGAAGGCACGCGCTGGGTGCCGGACAGCATCAATGCGCAGGGGCTGACCTTCAACCCGGCGTTCCTGAAGGCGATTAACCAACTGAGTCAGATTTCCGACGTGGTGTTCACCACCGGTGAAGCGGGACTGCACTTTGAGCTACGTCCTGGTACAGCGGCAGGCGTCTCGCAGACGACGCTGACCATCGACAGCCAGAAGCTGGAGTACGTGAACCAGATGCCGGCCTGGAAGCGCTTCACCTGGCCGGCGGATACCGAAGCGCCGGGCGCAACGCTGAGCTGGGTCAGCACCGAGGCGGGTACACGATTATATGGCGACATGCCGGGTGGCTGGGGCTTAATCCGCCTGCTGGATAAGGCGCAGGTCACCGCTAATCCAGGCATCAGCAGCAGCTGGCAACTGAGCTGGGCCGCGCCCGACGGTCGCACGCTGAATTACATTCTGCGCACCGAAGCCGGTGATGGCCCGCTGGCGCTACTGCGGCTGCGCAATTTCACGCTGCCATCAGACATATTTCTTCAGAGCGCCACAACTGTCGCGCCGGAAGATCTTAACGTCACGGAGGACGAATAATGCCGCTTAAATCTCTTATCAGCGCCTGTGGTGAAGACGCTGAGACGCTGCGCGCTCAGGCAAAACAGCAAATCGCACTGTGGAATAACTGGCTGCAGCCGGTATCGGCGGACAATCCCGCTGGTGAGGACCCGACCTATCACGACGGTTTTCAGCAGATGCAGGAGGAGGTGAACCGCCTTTCCGGGGCGGACACCATACTTATCTGCGAACTGGCGGAAAATCTGCTCACCACCACTACCAAAGACATCCGCGTGGCGGCCTGGTACAGCTGGGCACGCCTGCAGCTTGATGGCGAAGCCGGGCTGGCTGATGGCTTGTCATTAATGGCCGGGCTGCTGACGCAGTTTGGCAGCAGCCTGCATC